>JASFWR010000424.1:0-3055 GCA_050049155.1 Planctomycetota bacterium
CTCGTGGGCCACCTCGAGCTCACCGCGGAGCCGCTCGCCGTCCTCCTCGTCCTCCGTCGAGCGGGCGGCCGCCTCCCGGAAGGCCTCTCCGAGCTTCTCCGCCGCGCTCCCCCGCAGGGCGGGGCTGTGGTGCTCCAGGAGGAACCACTCCAGGTGCCGCCTCCCCGCCAGGAGGGTCTCTCGCAGGTCCTCCGCGGCGCCGGGGCGGCCCCCCTGGAAGAAGGCCTCGGTGCTGCCCTCGAACTCGGCGTTGAGCTCGGGGTGGGCGCGCACGAGGCCCCCCAGGACCTCGAGGCAGCGCTCGATGGAGGACGGTGTCAGCGACATGCGGGGAACCTAGCACCCGCCGGGGAGCCCGTGGACCCGCGCAGGGGCACTTCCTGCGCGGGTCCCACCGGGTTGGCCCCGCCGCGCCTCCCCCGCCGAGCCCCTCCGGGCTGAGGATTCCCCCAGGATTGGGGTCAGAGCCGGCCTGGCCCTGCCGATGGTCCTACCGAGGTATCCCATGGTCTTCGCAATCCTCCAACAGGCATCGGAGTCCGCCGAGGCGACCCGCGGGGTGCTGGGCGGCACCCCCTGGATCGACTGGGTCGGACTCGGTCTCGTCCTCCTCTTCCTCGTCCTGGGCGTCCGGCACGGGCTCGTCTGGCAGGTGACCCGCCTGATCGGGATGCTGCTGGCGGTCTACGTGGCGAGGACCCTGTCCCCCGAGCTCGCGCCCCGCTTCCAATCGGTGCTCCAGCACTCCGACATCCAGCTCTCCGAGAAGGTCTGCCTCGGGGTGCTCTGGGTGCTGGTGTTCGGAGCCTCGCTCCTCGTGGCGGCGCTCGTGGGCATGCTCGGCAAGCGCGCGCTGGAGGCGGTCCAGCTCGGGACCATGGACCGCGTCGGGGGCGGCATGGCCGGGGCGTTCACGGGCGTCGTGTTGCACTGCGTGCTGCTGCTGTTCCTCACCTCGCTCACGACCGAGGACTGGATGTCCCGCACCATGCGCGGCAGCGCGAGCGCGACGGTCTTCGACAACCTCTCCCGCAAGAGCCACATCCTGCTCACCTCCCAGGCCGCCGAGCGCATCGTGGATCCCTGGGGACACGTCCACGACTCGCACCTCCAGGAGGAGCACCGCGCCGACCTCCAGCGACAGCAGGAGGAGAGCCGGCTCCTGGAGCGGCGGCTCCGCGAGCAGGCGGACGAGGAGAACCGCAAGCGGCGCGCCCGGGAGCAGGCCAGCGGGATCCGGTAGGCGTCAGGCGCCCGCGACCCACCCGGCGGCGAGGTCCCACACCAGGGCCTCGCCGTCGTGCGTGATGCGGCTCCCCGGTACGCGCTCGGCGAGCTCCCCCAGCACCGCAGGGTCCAGGGTCACCGGCCGCTCGCTGCGGCCCGTGAGCGTGCCGCCCTCCCAGCGCCAGCGCCACTCCTCCACGCCGGCCTCCTCGGAGGCGTACAGCAGCACCGCTGCCGCGCACCAGGGGACCTCCCAGCCGGTGAGCGCCGAGGGCGCGAGCTCCGGCGGCTCCCCCTGGACACGGACGCGGTGCTCTCCGGACCGCTCGAGGGTCCGCACCGCAAGGTGCCACAGGATCGCGAGCCCTCGCCGCTCGCGGCGGGCCATGAGCATGTCCGCGCCGCTGGCCGTCGAGATCACGGCGAGGGCGAAGCCCAGGTCCTCGAGGCGCGAGGAGCCCGCCGCAAGCTCCGAGGCCTTCTGCCCGAAGAGCGCCTCGCCGCCGGGGATGTCCAGGAGGGAGCGGAAGCCGACGAGCAGCTGGGTGCCGTTGTTCATCTCGTGGATGAGCACGGGCAGGAGCGCGCGGGGGACCGACTCGGACGACCAGGGCATGGTCAGAGGGTAGCGGCTCCGGGGCCGCGGCTCACAGGGCTCGGTGCCGGGAACGAGCAGGACGGCGGACGAGACGCTACGCTCCGTGCTCCAACGGGCCGGAGTGGCGGAATCGGTAGACGCGACGGATTCAAAATCCGTTGTCCGCAAGGGCGTGTGGGTTCGAGTCCCACCTTCGGTACCAGCCCCCGTTCGGAGGCGCTCAGAGGGCGCGCGCCACGAGCTCGAGGCAGAGCTCGCGGAAGCCCACCCCCTCCACCGACGCCGCGAGGGGCAGGAGGGAGCGCGGCGTGAACCCCGGGAGGGTGTTGGCCTCCAGCAGGACGGGCTCCGCCCCGTCGTCGAAGCGGTAGCCGCCGTCCTCTCCGCGGGTCCCCGGGACGATGAAGTCGATGCGGCCGTACACCTCGCCGCCGAGCGCGCCCCAGGCCGAGCGGGCTCGCTGCTCCAGCCGCCGCACGAGCGCGTCGGGCAGGTAGCGCGGCGGGCAGTACTCCTCCGCGCCGCTCTCGTCGGAGTACTTCTGCTCGTGATCGAAGAAGGCTCCGGGGGCGGGGATCACCTCCGCCACCGGGAGGGTCGCCGCGTCCTCGCCGGGCCCCATGACGCCGACGGTGGTCTCGAGGCCCACGACCTCGGCCTCCACGAGCAGGTCCCCGCCGAGCTCCACCACGGCGTCCGCCGCGACGGCGAGCTGCTCCGCCGTCGCGCAGCGGTGGACGCCCACGGAGGACCCGGCGGCGGAGTGCTTGAGGAAGCAGGGCCAGGCGGCGGCATCGGAGAGCGTCGCGAGCGCCGCGGCCCGGTCGGCCCGGAAGTCCTCCGCGGACACGAAGGCGCCGGGCGCCACGGCGACCCCGGCTCCGGCGGCCGCCTCGCGGCTCCGGTGCTTGTCCATGCAGAGCGCGGAGGCGTCGGGGCCCTCGCCCGTGTGGCGGCGTCGATGGTCGCGGAGCAGTCGCTGCACGGTGCCGTCCTCTCCCTCGCCGCCGTGCAGCGCGAGGAGGAACACGGTGTCGTCGGGCAGGCTGGCGATGGCCTGGTGCGGCTCGAGGGGGGCGCCGTCGAGGACCCAGCGGCCGCGATCGTCGATCTCCACGTCGAAGATCGGCGGGGTCACGTCGTAGGAGGGGCCCGTCAGGTCCCGGAGGGACGCGGAGACGGCCGCGCCGGAGACGAGCGAGACGCCCCGCTCGTCGCTGGTTCCCCCCA
>JASFWR010000425.1:0-3050 GCA_050049155.1 Planctomycetota bacterium
CCGGTCACAGTCCTCGTTGTGGATCACCGCGCGCCAGCCCACGGCCCCCCGGGGCACGACCCCGGCGCCTCGGCTGTTCTGGATCCGCCCCACGGGCGCCCCTTCCAGGGGATGTCCGTCGGGCCCCAGGAACCAGACGCAGCCGCAGTAGCCCTCGGCCTCGATCCCGATGCGCCAGTCCTGCTCGAAGCCCGCTCGCACCTTGCCCACGCCGGGGATGTCCTTCTCGACGGTCACCCCGACCGTTCCCTCCGAGGCCGCCCGACACGCGGTCAGCGCGAGCACGCATGCCGCCACCGCGACCAGGCTGGCGCCCAGGGGCCAGCGTCGCCCGACGCCCCCTTCCCTCGCTCCAGGCCCCTCGATGTCCATCCCCTCGACACTCACCATCTGCATTCCTCCTCCGGTTCGACCCGCACCGGCGCGGCCAGCGCCGCCACGGACCCACGATCGGCGCCGCACGCGCGACGCTCCGTTCGCCGGACGGACGGGAACCGGGCCGGTGACGGGCGACCTCCGGCGCCTCGCCCCCTAACCTGGGAGTCCGCGCCCGCCGAACCGTCGGGCAGACGCCGCCCGCCCATGTCCAACCCGCCCCCGAGCCACGACTACCGCCACCGTCAGGCGGCGGGCGCGTGGCTGAAGCTCCTGATGGGCGGCCTCGTCCTCGGGCTCGCGGCGCTCACCCTCGTGGACCCCGCCGGCGCGGTGGCCGTGGCCGTCGGGCTGGCGCTCGCCTTCACCTTCCGCTCCCTCACGGTGACCGTCACCGCGGACGAGGTGCGGGTCCACTTCGGGAGCGGCTGGCCCCGTCGCACCATCGCGCTGGGCGAGGTCCAGGGCTGCCGCGTCGTGCGCAACCGCTGGTGGTACGGCTTCGGGATCCGACTCACGCCCCACGGCTGGCTGTGGAACCTCGACGGCCTCGACGCCGTGGAGCTCGACCTCCCGGGCGACCGGCGCTTCCGCATCGGAACCGACGAGCCAGGGGCCCTCCAGCAGGCGCTCCAGCGGTCCATCGATCGAAGCCCCGACGCCTCCTCCCCCTGACGCGAGCCGCCGCGCTCGCTGCCTCCTCCATCCGGCCCCACCCCCTCCGCCGTGCTCCGCCCGTCCAGCCACCTCGCCCCCTCCCGTTCCCTCGCCGGCGTCGCCGCGCTGCTGACCGCCGCCCTCGCGCCCGCCTGCCAGGGCCCGGGCGAGGCGCCGCCCGCCGCGGCCCCGCGGCCCGTGAACGTCATCCTCGTGATGACCGACGACCAGGGCTGGGGCGACCTCTCCCTCCACGGCAACCCCGTGCTCGAGACCCCTGAGCTCGACCGGATGGCCGCGGAGAGCGTCCGGCTCCAGCACTTCTACGTGCACCCGGTGTGCACCCCCACCCGCGCGGCGCTGATGACGGGCCGGCACCCCCAGCGCACGGGCGCCATCGACACCTACCGCGGCCGCGCGATGATGCGCCCCGGCGAGGTGACCCTCGCCGAGGCGCTGGGCTCCGCCGGCTGGCGCACGGGCCTGTTCGGGAAGTGGCACCTCGGGGACGCCGCGCCCATGCGGCCCGTGGACCAGGGCTTCGAGCGCAGCGTCGTGCACCGCGGCGGCGGGATCGGGCAGCCGTCCGACCCCCTCGGCGCCGAGGGGCGCTACACCGACCCGACCCTCATGGTGGACGGCGTCCCGACCCCGTTCGACGGGTACTGCACCGACGTCTACTTCGCGGAGGCCCGCCGCTGGATGGCCGAGTGCGCGGCCTCGGGCGACCCCTTCCTGTGCGTGATCACGCCGAACGCCCCGCACACCCCGCTCCACGACGTCCCGGAGGACCTCCGGCGGAAGTACGCCTCCATGGACCTGAGCCCGGCGGCCTTCGCCGGTGAGGTGGGCCGCCCCTCCACCTTCGACGACGAGGGCAAGCTGGCGCGGCTCTACGCCATGATCGAGAACATCGACGCGAACATGGGCGGCCTCTGCCGCTTCCTCGACGGCGCCGGGCTCTCCGAGGACACGCTGGTGCTGTTCTTCTGCGACAACGGCCCCCAGGGCCGCCGCTTCAACGCGGGCCTGCGGGGCGCGAAGGGCAGCGTGTACGAGGGGGGCGTGCGGAGCCCCCTGCTCGCCCGCTGGCCGGGCACCCTGGAGCCGGGGCTCCGGGGCGAGGGCTACGCCTCCCACCTCGACCTCTTCCCCACGGTCCTGGAGGCGTGCGGCGCCGCGGGGTCCGCGCCCGAGGGGCTCGACGGGTCCTCCGCCCTGGGCCTGCTCCGCGGCGACCCGGGCGCCGCGGCCGCCTCGGCGGCGCGCCCCCTCGTGGTGCAGTGGCACCGGGGGGCCGCGCCGGTCCACGGGCACCACGCCTTCGTGCGTCGCGGTGACCTCAAGCTCGTCCAGCCCACGCGCCCTTGGAACGAGCTCGACGCGCCGGCGGCCTGGAGCCCGGAGCTCTACGACCTGTCCGAGGACCCCTTCGAGCAGGTCGACCTGGCAGGCGAGCGGCCCGACGACGTGGCCGCCCTCGGCCGGATCTACGACGCCTGGTTCGACGACGCGGTCCTGGGCGGCGGCCGTGACTCCACCCACTCGGAGCGGCTCGCCGCCTACCTGCCCACCGCCATGTGGCTGGGCGAGGCGCCGGTGGCGCTCACGATCCAGGACTGGCGCCCCCTGGACGACCGGGGCTGGGGCCGGAACGGGGAGTGGCACGTGCGGCCGACGACCGACGGCCCCATGGAACTCGTGATCACCGCGCCCCGCGCCAGCGAGGTCGCCGCCGCCACCGTGCGCTTCTCCGACGGTGAGCGGACGGTGTGGGAGGAGCGCTGGGTCGCCGAGGGGGACTCCGCGCGGACCCTGGAGGGGAGCGTCCGCGGGCTCCCCGCGAACAGGGACCTGCGCCTGCGCGTCACCCTCGAGCTCGCCGATGGGAGCGAGCGTGGCCCACACCAGGTGGAGGTGCGACCGTCGGCCGGGGGGAGCGCGGACTGAGCGCCGACGACCGCCCCTGGGACCGGCGCGCCCTGGCTCCGTCGGCCCGGATCGTTGGGAGCGGACCG
>JASFWR010000099.1:0-10059 GCA_050049155.1 Planctomycetota bacterium
TCCATGGGCTACCACAGCGCCCTCGAGGCCTCGGCCGACCACGAGAAGTGGGTGCGCGTCGACCTCGGCGCGCCGCACCCCGTCGACCGCGTGACCGTGTACCCCTGCGACGAGGCCTTCGGCGACCACGACGGCGCGGGCTTCGGGCTGCCGGCGGCCTTCACCGTGCGCCTCGGCACGGACGGTGAATGGCAGACCCTCGGCACCTGGCGCGCGAGCGACGCGCCCGGCCGCCACGGCGACCGCCCGATCACGATGGAGGCCGACGGGCCGACCCTCGCCCGCCACGTGGAGGTGCGCGTCCCGCGGCTCTGGAAGCGCACGGACCAGCACTGCTTCGCCCTCGCCGAGCTCGAGGTGTGGTCGGACGGGGAGAACGTGGCCGCCGGCGCCGAGGTGACCGCCGCCGACACCATCGAGGCGGGCGCCCGCTGGGGCCAGCGCATGCTGGTGGACGGCGTGTACCCCTGGTCCCCGGCCATGGCCCGCCTCGACGACGCCGAGCGCCGGTGGCACGCCGCCGCCGCAAGGCTCGAGGCGCCGGCAGAGCGCGAGGCCCGCGCCCGCCGCACCGCGCGCCTCGCCGAGGTGGACGCCGCCCTCGCGGCCCTCCCCGCCCGCAGCCGCGTGTACGCCCCCACCGCCAGCTTCACCGCCCAGGGGGCCTTCACCCCGCCCCCCGGCGGCGCCCCCCGTCCGATCCACCGCCTGGAGCGCGGCGACGTCACGCAGCCGGCCGAGCCCAGCGCCCCCGGCGCGGTGGCCGCCGTGGGGCACGCGCCCGCGTCCTTCGCGGGCGCCGGCGACATGGCCGACGAGGGCCAGCGCCGCCTCGCCCTCGCCCGCTGGATCGCCCACCCCGAGAACCCCCTCACCTGGCGCTCGGCGGTGAACCGCGCCTGGCACCTCCACTTCGGCCGGGGCCTCGTCGGCACCCCCAACGACTTCGGCCGCATGGGCGAGCGGCCCAGCCACCCCGAGCTGCTCGACTTCCTCGCCGCCCGCTTCCGGGACGGCGGCGGCTCCCTCAAGGACCTGCACCGCGAGCTCGTCAACAGCGCCACCTACCGCCAGGCCTCCACTCACCGGGCGGACGCCGCGGCCGTGGACAGCGGCAACCGCCTCCTCTGGCGCGCCAACCGCCGGCGCCTGGAGGCGGAGGCCCTGCGGGACGCGGTCCTCGCGGTGTCGGGCGAGCTCGACCTCACCCAGGGCGGCCCGGGCTTCGAGCCCTTCCGCTTCGAGGACGACCACTCCCCGCGCTACCTCTACGCCGAGGCCGACCCCGACGCCCCGGGGACCCAGCGGCGCAGCGTCTACCGCTTCGTCGTGCGCTCCGCCCCCGACCCGTGGATGAGCGCCTTCGACTGCGCGGACCCGTCGAACAGCACGCCGGTCCGCTCGGACACCACCACGCCCCAGCAGGCCCTGGCGCTCCTGAACGACCGCTTCATGCTCGCCCAGGCCGGGCACCTCGCCCGGCGCGCGGAGACCGAGCTGGCCGGGATGGACCCCGTGCAGCGCGCCGCCTGGCTCGCCTGGCAGCGGCCGCCCACCGAGGCGGAGCACGGGCTGCTCACCGCCCACGCCGGGGCCCACGGCCTCGCGGCCCTCTGCCGGGTGCTCCTCAACAGCAACGAGTTCCTCTATGTGGACTGAGCCCCGCGACCCCGGGCGCGCGGCCGCCCCCCTGAGCCGCCGCGAGCTCCTCTGGCGCGCGGGCGGCGGGCTCGGCGGCATCGCCCTCGCCCAGCTCCTGGGCCGCGAGCAGGCCCTCGCCCAGGAGGCGGTCCTGGGACCGCGGCCCCGCGCCCGGCGCGTGGTCCAGCTCTTCATGTCCGGCGCCGCGAGCCAGTGCGACCTGTTCGACCACAAGCCGCTGCTCATCGAGCGCGACGGCGAGCCGTGGGACCCGGGCGAGGAGGTGGAGCTGTTCCAGTCCTCCCCGGGCAAGGTCATGGCGTCCCCCTGGGAGTGGAGCCAGCACGGGGAGTGCGGCCGCTGGATGAGCGGCCTGGTCCCGCGCCTCGCGGAGTGCGTGGACGACATCGCCTTCATCCACTCGATGACGTCGCGCTCCAACGTGCACGGCCCCGCCACGTTCCTGGAGTCCACGGGCTTCCTGAACCCCGGCTTCCCCTCCATGGGCAGCTGGATCAGCCACGGCCTCGGCAGCGAGAACGACGACCTGCCCACCTTCGTGTGCCTGCCCGACGACCGGGGCCTGCCGCCGGGCGGCCCCAGGAACTGGGGCGCCGGCTTCCTCCCCGCCCAGCACCAGGCCACCGTCATCCGGCCCGGCGCGGACGAGCCGATCCCGAACCTCTTCCCGCCGCAGGGCGCCGGGCTCGCGAGGGCCCGCGACGCCGCCGACCGGGACCTGATCGCCGAGCTGAACCGCCGCCACCTCGAGGGCCGCGCGGGGGACAGCCGCCTCGAGGCGCGCATCCGCGCCTACGAGCTGGCCGCGCGCCTGCAGGTGGCGGGCCCCGAGGTGCTCGACCTCTCCGGCGAGCCGCCCTCGGTCCGGGAGGCGTACGGCGTCGACGACCCGGAGACCGCGAGCTTCGGCCGCCGCTGCCTCGTGGCCCGCCGGCTCCTGGAGCGCGGCGTGCGCTTCGTCCAGGTGTGGAGCGGCGCCGACAACGGCTTCCCCCGCCGCAACTGGGACAGCCACGAGGACCTCGAGCGCGACCACGGCGCCATGGGCCGCTCCATGGACGGTCCCGCCGCAGCCCTCCTCCAGGACCTGAAGCGGCTGGGGCTGCTCGACGAGACCATCGTCCACTGGACCACCGAGTTCGGGCGCATGCCCTGCAGCCAGGGCTCCCTGGGCCGCGACCACAACCCCTTCGGCTTCACCAATTGGCTGGCCGGCGGCGGCATCAAGGGCGGCGTGACCCACGGCGCCACCGACGAGTGGTCCTTCAAGGCCGTGGACCAGCCCACCACCAACTACGACGTCCACGCCACGATCCTCCACGCCCTGGGGATCGACCACACCAAGCTCGTGGTCCGCACCGACGGCATCGACCGCCGCCTCACCGACGTCCACGGCGAGGTCCTGCACGACCTCCTGGCCTGACCCGAGACCTCGCTCGGGAAGCGGGGCCGGCGCATCCCCCGTCCAGCGCCGGACGATGCCACGCTGTGGGGCCCCGCCCCTCGCCTGCCCTTCGCCCGGGCTTCGGGTCACCGCTCCGGGACCCCACTCCGGGCTCCCCCTCCGAGCCCCGGCCACGTCCATCCGATGACTGCCACCTCCCGCCCACAGCGCTGCCGCTCCGCCGCCCTCACCTGCGTGCTGGCGGCGACCTCCACGGGACTCACCGCCGCGCAGCAGCCCCTGAAGCTGGTCGCCTCCGACGGCTTCATGGACGACTACTTCGGGGTCGACGTGGCCATCAGCGGCGGCGCGGTGATCGTCGGCGCCCGACTCGACGACGACCTCGGCCAGCAGTCCGGATCCGTCTACGTCTTCGACGCCGCCACCGGCGTGGAGCAGCGCAAGCTCAACGCCCTGGACGGCGCCGCCTTCGACCACCTCGGGGACCACGTCGCCCTCGCGGGCACGAGGGCCCTGGTGTCCGCCGGGGGCGACGACGACAACGGCCCCAACTCCGGCTCGGCCTACGTCTTCGACGTCACCACCGGCCAGCAGCTGCTGAAGCTCCTCCCGGCCGACGGCGCCGCCGAGGACCGCTTCGGCTCGGCGGTCGACGCGGACGGCGGGCTCGGCATCGTCGGCGCCTTCGGGGACGACGACCTCGGGGAGAACTCGGGGTCGGCCTACGTGTTCGACCTCTCCACGGGGCAGCAGGTCGCCAAGCTCCTCGCGGCCGACGGAGAGGAGGACGACTACTTCGGAGTCAGCGTCGCGATCAGCGGCGGGCTCGCGCTGGTCGGGGCGTACGGCGAGGACAGCAACGGCGCCTCGTCGGGCGCGGCGTACCTGTTCGACGTGGCCACGGGGCAGCAGCTGAGGAAGCTCACGCCCGCCGTCAGCGCGCCCATCGATTTCTTCGGTGCCGACGTCGACCTCGAGGGCCACCGCGCCGCGATCTCGAGCCTCCGGACCATCGGCTTCATCCCCGGGGACTCCACGGCCTACGTGTTCGACGTGGCCACGGGCGACCAGCTCTTCGAGCTGGTCCCCTCCGAGGACCCCTTCGGGACTGCCTTCGGCTCGGCCCTGGCCATGGACGACGAGAGGGTCCTCGTGGGGGCCCCCGCCGCCCCGATCGGCGGCGTCGCCTGGGAGTTCGACCTCGCCACGGGCGTCGAGCTCGGCAAGCTCGTCGCGACCGACCCCGAGGGGGGCGACGCGTTCGGCTACGCCGTGGCCCTGGACGACGGCCGCGCGATCGCGGGCGCGTTCCTGGAGGACGAGCTTGGCGACCAGGCCGGCGCGGCGTACCTCCTGCCGCTGTCCGAGGCCTACGGCAGCCCCGACCCCTCCTGCATCGCCCTGGCCAACTCCACCGGCCTCGTCGGCGGTCTGACGGGCCTCGGGCAGCTCGCGGTGTCAGCGAACGACTGCACCCTGGTCGCCTCCAACCTCCCGCCGGGGCAGGCCACGCTCCTGCTCGCCTCGACGTCGTCCCTGTTCACCCCCCTGGCGGGCACGAGCAGCAACGGCAACGCCTGCATCGGCGGGGTCCTCGGGCGCTTCCTCCAGCAGGTCGGGCCCAGCGACGCCGCCGGCCGCATCCACTTCGCCGTGGACCTGACCTCGATCCCCCTCGGCACCGGTGCGGTGGCGGTCCTGCCGGGCGACACCTGGTACTTCCAGGCCTGGCACCGGGACACGGTGGGCCCCACGGGGAACAACCTCACCCGCTCCCTCTGCGTGACCTTCCAGTGAGGGGAGGACTCTGAGCGGCGGGGCCTGAGCGGCGGCCCGGCAGGGGGCGGCCGACGATCGCCCTTCCGCGCGCAGCCGCCCGAGGGCCGCCTACCTCGGACCCGGCCCTAGATCGAGAGCGACAGCAGCGTGCCGCTCATGGCGAGCATGAGCGCCGCCGGGAGCGACTTGATCGGGGGGTCGTTGACCTTCACGTGCATCGCGAGGGCCCCGAGCATGAGCGCGACGAGGACGCTGACGGCGGGCAGGATCAGGTTCGGCATCCAGAGTCCGGCGAGGAGCGCGGCCGCGCAGCCCAGCTTCAGGGCACCGACCGCGTAGAAGACGCCTTCGGAGAGGCCGTAGGCCGCGAACTCGTCGCGGAGGTTCGTGGAGGC
This sequence comes from Planctomycetota bacterium, assembly GCA_050049155.1. Lineage (GTDB taxonomy): Bacteria > Planctomycetota > UBA1135 > UBA1135 > Saltatorellus. The sequence continues at coordinate 5,242 of JASFWR010000099.1, forward strand.
GCCGCCACGATAGCCGGTGGCCTTGCCGGAGCGGACGAGCCAGACGTTGAGGAGGCCGAGGCCGAGGACGAGCTGGAGGATGGCGTCGAGGGTGAGGTCGGGCATGTGAGGTTCGGCGGGGTCGAGCGGGTGTGGACGGGCGTGGACGGTGCGGGGCGAGGTGGGCGTCGGACCCTCAGGTCTCCTCCGGCTCGCCGGCCCCCTCCGGGGCCTCGGCGGGGACGCCCATCGGCGTAGACGGGGAGGTACCGGGCGTGGCGGCGTCGCCGGCGCCGCTGCCGAGCGCCGTCGCGGCGAGGAACCCGTTGGACAGGAGCAGCGCGAACGCCGGGGTCGACTGCAGCAGCGAGTCCCGGATGCGGAGCCGCGTCGCCACGGCGAAGGCCATCAGCATGGCGAGGCCGCCGGCGGCGGGCGCCAGGAGCTCCGGCCGCCAGTAACTCCCGAGCACGCCGAGGGCGCCCGCGATCTCGAGCCAGCCGGTCAGCACCCGCAGGCCGGGGACCCGGTAGCGCTCGAACTCCGCCACCATCAGCGGGCTCGTGAGGCAGAAGACGCCGTACCCGGAGAAGGCGACGATGGACACGACTCGGCAGGCTTCGGTGGCGGGCGACATGGGCTTCACTGCGACGTTCGACCGTGAGGCGCCGCTGGATCCACGGGCGCGAGGATCCGAGGGCCCTTCGCCAGCGTGGCGCCCCCAGGACCTCCTGCGGCGCTCTTCCGGGTCGCCTCCCCCTCGCCGCCGGCCCTCGGGCGGCGCCCACCCTCGCCCCGAAGGAGCCCCCGCAGCCTTCGGGAGTCACCGGACCCGCGTCAGGGAGTTCGTGCTCCGTCCGGAGACGGCCGCGGAGCGGTTCGAGACGCCCGAAGGTCGCCCCGACGGGGCCCCTTCCGGGGTCCCTGCTCCGCAGGTAGAAGCGAGGGTGCAGGCTCCGCTCGTCGTCGCGCAGCGCCGACGCAGCACGCCACCCCCGGCTCCGCCCAGGAGCACCCCGCCCACGACGCCCCGTCCCCGTATGTTCCGACCCGCCCGCCCCACGTCGCTCCTCCCCCTCGCCCTCTGCGCCGCCGCCTCCGCGAGCCAGGTCCCCTGCGAGCTGCGCCTCGCCTCCGCCACACCGCAGCTCGGGGAGCGCGAGGGCCAGCAGGTCGACTACTCGGACGGCCGCGCCATGCTCGGCTCCCCCGAGCGCGCGGGCGGGGGCCGGGTCACCCTGCACGAGGTGGTCGCCGGCGTCTGGACCGAGGTGGCGGACCTCGCGTCCCCGACCCCCACCAGCGACAACGACCGCTTCGGCTGGGCCGTGGCCATCGACGGGGACCGCGCGGTGGTGGGCGCGCCCTTCGCCGGAACGCCCCAGGGCTTCCAGGGCCCCGGCGCCGCCTACGTGTTCGAGCGCGACCCCGGGACCGGCACCTGGTCCTTCGTGCAGGAGCTCCAGCGCAGCGCCACCCAGACCTGGAACGACCGCTTCGGGTTCAGCGTCGACATGGACGGGGACCTCCTGGCCGTGGGCGCCTTCGGCGACGGCACCTCCGCCGCGAACGCCGGCGCCGTGTACGTGTTCCGCCACAACGGCACCTCCTACGTCGAGGAGCAGAAGCTCACCGCCTCCACGGTCCAGACCGCCATCCGCCTCGGCACCTGCGTGGCCGTGGACGGCGACACGCTCGTCTCGGGCGCGCCCTACGAGGACGTGGGCGCCGTCTCCAACGGCGGCGCTGCGTACGTGTTCGAGCGCGACCTCGGCACGGGCCTGTGGTCCGAGACCGCGCGGCTGACCTCCCCGTCCCCCCAGCCCAGCGACTTCTTCGGCATCAGCGCCAGCCTCTCGGGCGACCGGGTCGTGGCCGGCGCCGAGGGCGTCTCGGGATCCGGCCGCGCCTTCGTCCACGAGCGCGGCCTCGGCGCGGGCTGGGGCCTCGAGGCCGCCCTGGCCCCCAGGAACCCCGTGGCGGGCCTGACCTTCGGGCAGGGCGTGCGCATCCTCGGGGACCGCGTCGCGGTGAACGCCCGACAAGCCACCGTCCTCGGCCAGGCCCAGGCCGGCGAGGTGGAGCTCTTCGAGCGCGGCGCCGGCGGCTGGAGCTACAGCCGGACCGTGAACAAGGCGGCCCCCGCGGTCCTGGACGAGTTCGGCACGGGCGTGGTGCTCGGGCCGGACCTGATCCTCGTCGGGTGCCCCGGCGACGACTCCACCGGCGTGACCGACGCCGGGGGCGCCTACCTCTTCGACCTCACCGACTGCGACGGGGACGGCGTGAGCGACGCCTGCCAGCTGGCCGGGGACGCCACCCTCGACCTGAACCGCAACGGCGTCCTCGACCGCTGCGAGGCGGTGGGCAACACCTACTGCAACCCGAACACGCCGAACTCCACCGGTCTCGCAGGGGAGGTGACGCTGCTGGGCAGCCCCGAGGTCGCGCAGAACGACCTGCGCCTGACCGCACGCCAGCTCCCCCCGAACTCCTTCGGCTTCTTCCTGACGTCCACGACCCCGGGCTCCGTCTTCCCGGTGGCGAACAGCCAGGGCACGCTCTGCATCATCGGCAACATCGGCCGCGGCGCGGGCGGCGGGATCATCAACTCCGGAGCCCTCGGCGTCCTCCAGGGCCAGCTGGACCTCGCGGCCCTGCCCCAGCCCACCGGCGCCGTCGCCGCCCAGCCCGGCGAGACCTGGCACTTCCAGGCCTGGCACCGGGACGCGGTCGGCGGCCAGACCACCTCCAACTTCACCGACGCGGTGGCGGTGACGTTCCAGTGAGCTGCGGGGCAGCTCGGGTGACCCCCTTGAGCTTCCTCACCGGCGCCCCGCTCGGCTCGGACTACAGCGAGTAGCGGTACCCGCCCTCGGGCTCGCCCGAGAGCAGACCGAACACGATGGCGGCGGCCACGGCGACGATCAGGATCGGTACGAGCACCCAGGCCCAGTTGTCGCGGAGGACCTTCATGGCTTCGGTCGGGTCAGGCGTCCGGGCTCAGCGCTCCCAGGAGGCGATCGCGCCCGCGATCGCCTCCGCGAGGACCTGATTGCCCAGACGGTTCACGTGGCAGCAGTCGTCGACGTAGATCGACTCGGGATGGTCGGCGAAGACGCGCGTCAGGTCGTGGAAGCGCACCCCCTCCTCGGCCAGCGCGCCGCCCGCTGCCTGGAGCATCGGATAGGCCGCCGGCACGAACGTCCCGTAGGAGAGGTCCTCGGTGATCGCGACGCGCTGCTCCTCCTCCGAGAGCGGCTTCGACCCCTCCACGTACTGGTTGGGCTGGAGGAAGTGGTAGTACTCGGCTCCGCTGGCGCGGCAGGCGCGCTCGATCTGGAGCGAGGACTCGCGCCAGAGGTCCACCATGAGCGCGCGCCGGCTCTCGACGGTCGACTCAGGCTGCCGCGGCCCCTGGGAGAGGAAGTCGTGGACCCCCTCGGACTCGAACTCCGCCAGGACCCCGTCGAGCGCCCGGATCGAGTACCGGACGCTCCGGTCCTGCGCGACCCAGACGAGCTGACGCAGGTGCAGCGCGCGGAGCGGGGAGGCGAGGAGCCCCTGGGCGAGCTCGCGGCGCCGCCGCTTCAGGTACGCCCGCTCGCCCACGACGTCCGCGAGGTCGAGGCGGGACACGCGCATGCGCCAGTTCCGTGGGTAGATCGGCGCGACCCCGGCGAGCTCGTTCTCGACCTCGTGCAGCGCGACCTCGTTGAACCCGTCGATGTTGATCAGGACGTCGAGGCGCAGGCCCTGCACCAGGGCCCACTGGAGGCCCATGAGCTGCTGGGGCTGCTTGACGCCGCCCCCACCCAGCAGCACGAAGCGCGGCGTGCGCCCCTCGAAGCGCGGCAGCGCCGCGAGCAGCGGGCGCAGGGCCTCGGCGCCGCCGCGCTGGGCGAACTGCTGGGAGACCGAGCCGCCGGTGATGCCCACGACCAGGTCGTCCGGCTCGCCGTCGACCATCGGCGAACCAGGCCGGTAGAGCTCGGCCTGGCTGAGCGTCATCACGCCGTCGGGGTCCCACTGCGGCGCCTGGCGCTGAAGGAAGCCCAGGTACGGGTGGATCCCCTCCGCGTGCAGGTGCTCGGCTCGATAGGCCTCGTCCAGGAGCCCGTCGCCGCCCGCGCCGCCGCTCGCGGCGCCCGGCGCCGCACTCTCAAGGACGCCCGAGGGGCGCAGCTCACCGACGACGACGCAGGCTCCGATCTCGGAGGCCACGACGAGGATGAATCCGGCAGCGAGCAGTTTGGCGGGGGCTCTCATGGGGAACAGCAGGCGCTCGGACGGCCCGGGTCAGCCATCCTGAGCCGCGAGCCATCGGAGGAGAATAACGGGCCCGTATCGGCGCCGCCCCCGTCATCCCGGACGGGGACGAGCCGGCGGCCCGCCCCACGACTTGGCGGCGACGCCGGCCTCAGAACGTCACGCCCACGGCGCCGGTGAGCTGGAAGCCCACGCCGGATGGCAGGCCGCCGTCGCGGTGGACGAACCTGGAGAACCCGGTGGAGCCGGCCGCGACCTGGATGGCGGAGCGAGCACGGGCGATCTCTCGCGATCGGCCGGCGGCCTGCTATATTGGTCGCCGGGGACGCATGGCAGCCCCGATACGAATCGGATCCTCTCCCAGTGGCCGCCGATCGGATCCGATCGATCTGGCGCGCCAAGGGCAGATGTCGCTTCTTGAAAGTCCATCACCGCCCACAGGACTCATCATCGGTACCCGCTCCCGCCGCAAGCGCGGCAAGAACAACCTCCTCTATGTCCCGGTCCTCATTGGTGGAGGCGTCCTCGCGCTGTGGGAGAACGAAGGGCGCTTCGACTACGCCGAGGCCG
>JASFWR010000426.1:0-3043 GCA_050049155.1 Planctomycetota bacterium
CGACGAGGTTCGAGAGGAAGGGCAGGTTGGACGAGTCCAGCGTGTACCGGCCGGGCTGCATGACCTCGACCACCTTGCCGTCCCGGAAGAACACCGCGACTTCGTCGGACTCGACGGTCAGCTGGGCCTTCATGGGGATGGTCGGGTCCGGGTGCTTCCAGACGACCTGGGCCTTCGTCCCGTCGGGACGGGCGACCATCATCTCGCCGACGCCGCGCTTGAACCAGTCGATCATGCCCATGGTGCTGTTCCTCCGATTGCTCGATCCGGGGAGGCGGGCCGGGCCGGAGCGGCGCGAGACCGAATACTCCCCTTGCGGAAGCGTACGGCCGGCGGGCAGATTCATTCACCCCGCCGCCGCGTTTCCCCATGGACCCCTTCGAAGACCCCAGGCCCGAGGCCCCTCCGAGTCCTCCCGGCGAGGACCCTGTGGAGTCGCCGAGCCGTCCCAGCGAGGTGCCGGTCGAGCCCTCCGGCGCGCTGGCCGAGGGCCTGGATGGCGAGCTCGCCTCCGACGAGGAGCACGGCGCCGAGGCGGCCGTGGACCTCTCCTGCGACGTCTGCGGCGCGCCGGTGCGCTGGAGCCCGGGGGACGAGGCCCTCCGGTGCGAGCACTGCGGGAGCGTGACCGAGGTGGAGGTGGAGGAGGCCGACATCGAGGAGCGGCCCCTCGCCGCGGCCGCGGACGCCGCCCGGGGGCTGGGCGTCGAGGTGCGCGTCCTCGCCTGTGATGTGTGCCAGGCCCGGGTGACCTTCGACGGCGCGACGGTGTCGAGGGCGTGCCCCTTCTGCGGCTCCCCCGGGGTGCTCGACCGGGAGGCCAGCCGCAACGCGCTGAGGCCCGAGTCGCTGATCCCCCTGCGGGTGGAGCGCAGTCGGGTCCAGGAGAACTTCAGGGAGTGGACGCGGGGCCTCTGGTTCCGGCCGAACGCGCTGAAGAAGGTCACGGCGGACGTCGCGGTGGGCGTGTACGTGCCGGCCTGGGGCTTCGACGCCCACGTGGCGTCGCGCTGGACGGCGCAGTCGGGGACCTACTACTGGGTCACGCAGACGTACACGGTGCGGGTCAACGGGCGCACGCAGGTCCGCACGCGCCAGGTGCGCAAGGTCCGCTGGTGGCCGTCCAGCGGGCGGCGCGCCGACTTCCACGACGACGTCCTCGTGTTCGCCTCGAAGGGGATCGACCGGGAGCTCGCGGAGCGCCTGGGGCCCTACTCGACCGGCGGGCTCGTGCCCTACACCCCCGAGTTCCTGGCGGGCTGGCGGGCGGAGGAGTACCAGGTGGACCTGGTGGACGGCTGGGACCTCGGGCGCGACACCATCCGCGCGCGGCAGCGCGACCGGTGCGCGGGGGACGTCCCCGGGGACACGCACCGGAACCTGCGGGTGCGGAACGAGTTCTCAGACGTGCGCTGGAAGCTCATGCTCCTGCCCATGTGGAGCGTGGCCTACCGGCTGGGCGGCCGGTCCTACGCGGTGCTCGTGCACGGGGAGACCGGGCGGGTCGTCGGGCACGCGCCCTACTCGTGGGTCAAGATCCTGCTCGCCGTGCTGGGCGTCGTCGCGGCCCTCGCGGTGCTCGCCCTGGTGGCCCAGGGCGCGCGCTGAGTGGGCGCGGCGGGCGATCGCCAGCCCGGGCGGAGCGCTCCGCCGGAGCCGCCGCCCGTCACTCGGGCAGGTGCCGCGTCAGGGCCTCCTCGAGGCGCCGCAGGTCCGCGGCGGTGTGCTCGCTGGTGACGGCGCAGCGCACCAGGCCGCTGGCGCCCTGGTAGCGGATGGCCGGGGCGAAGAGCCCCTCCACGTGGAGCGCCGCGGAGAGCCGGCGCGCGGCGTCCTCGGACTCCAGCTCGATGCGGAGCACGGGCAGGAACGTCCCGGTGGAGCGGAGCCCGACGCGGCGCGCGGTCCGGTGGAGCTGGCCGACGTTGGCCCGCAGCCGCTCCAGGCGCTCGGGCTCCTCGTCGATCACGTCCAGGCTCGCGAGGGCCGCCGCGGCGAGGGGCGGGGCGAGGGCGGTGGTGCCGGTGAAGGCTCCGGCGTGCCGGCGGATCGCCTCGACGATCTCCGCCGAGCCGGCGACGAAGCCCCCGGCGCTGCCGAGGGCCTTGGCCAGGGAGCCCGTGAGGATGATGCGGGGGTCGTGGAGGGCGAAAAGCTCCACGACGCCCCTGCCCGAGCGGCCGAGGACGCCGACGCCGTGGCTGTCGTCGATGAGGAGCTGCGCGTCGGCGGGCAGGTGGCGGAGGAGGTCGGCCGCGGGCGCGAGCCTGCCGTGCATGGCGAAGGCGCCGTCGGTCGCCACCAGGGGGGCGGCGTCCTTGTGCAGGTCCAGCAGGGCGAGGGCGTGGGACATGTCGCCCTCGCCGTACCCGAACGAGCGGAAGCCGGCGGCGACGAGGGCGTCGGAGAGGCTCGGGTGCACGTCGTCGTCGTGCAGGGCGATGCGGTCGGGCCTGCCGACGGCCTGGGCCGCCGCGATGTCGGCCAGGTACCCGTCGGCGACCGCGATGGCGGCCTCCACCTGGAAGAACTCCGCGAGCCGCTCCTCCAGCCGCTCGTGCAGCTCCAGGTTGCCCGACGTGTTCCGGGACGCCAGGCCCGAGACCCCGTGGCGCTCCATGGCCTCGGTGGCCGCGGCGAGGACCCTGGGGTCGTGGGCGAGCCCGAGGTAGCCGCAGCCGTGGAACGCGACGAGCTCCACGCCGTCCTGGTGGACGGTGCGCGCGGTGGACGCCGAGAAGGCCGGGGACTCGCGCCTCACGGCGCCTCCGGGCTCGGAGGAGCGAGGGCGTAGGTGACGCCGCCGCGCCCGAACCAGACCTGCTCCATGTCGGCCCGCATGTAGCGCCGCGGCACGACTCCGGGCCACGGCGCGGCCGGGTCGTTCACGTGCACGACGCCGCCGGGCCCGAGCCCGGTGACCACCAGCAGGTGCCCGCCCGTCCGCTCGTACGGTGCCCCTCGCAGCTGGCCCTCGTCGGCCTTGATGCTGGCCACGAGGGGGCGGCCGCTGCGGAGGTAGGCGGCGACGGCCTCCCAGGAG
>JASFWR010000427.1:0-3038 GCA_050049155.1 Planctomycetota bacterium
CTCGGACGGGTCGAACTCCCGGTAGCTGAACCGCATGGCCCCCGCTCCCTCAGGCCCCGAGGCTGCGGGCCATCTGCGCGAGCATGTCCCCGTAGGCCCGGCGGTTGTTCCCGTCGTCGTCCCGGGAGAGCAGCGACCCCTGGTGCAGCCCCTCGAGCACGAGCTCCATGAGGGCCGCGAGCTCGCCGTCGTCCGCGGGGCTCGCCGTGCGCTCCACCAGATCCCGAAGCCCGGTGACCTCGCCGAGCCGCGCCAGGTGGTCCGCGTCGCTCGCGGTGTCGTCCAGGTCCAGGGTGCCGCCTGCGCGGAACCAGCCGAGGATGGCGTCGTACACCGGAGCGCTCGTCCCCGCGTCGCCCTCGTCCTCCGCGTAGCCGTCCGGGAAGACCCGCGAGAAGGCCTCGCCGAGGGCCTTGCCCACCAGCGCGGACGCCACGGCGCCGATGCCCTCCCGCTCGCCGTCGTACACGAGCTCCACCTTCCCCGTCACCGCCGAGATGGCGGTGAACAGGTCCGCCGGGCGGACCGTGGCCGAGGGCTCGCCGCACAGCAGCGCCCGCCGCTCGGCGTTCGAGACCACGTTCTCGAGCACGGCGATCGAGAGCCGTGCGCTGACCCCGCTGGCCTGGTCCACGAACTCCGACGCGCGAGCCTCGAAGGCGACGAGCTCCACCGCCTCCCGCAGGGCGTCCGGGATCCTCACCTCGACGGCGCCGTCGCCCCTCGAGCGCCAGGCCTCCTGGTCCGTGATGGCCATGGCCTGCTCCAGCTCGCGCGGGTAGTGGGTCAGGATCTGCGACGCGATCCGGTCCCGCAGGGGCGTGATGATGCTGCCCCGGTTGGTGTAGTCCTCCGGGTTCGCCGTGAAGACGAGCCCCACGTCGAGGGGCATCCGGATCGGGAACCCGCGCACCTGGATGTCCCCCTCCTCGAGGATGTTCAGCAGCCCCACCTGGATCCGGGCCTGCAGGTCCGGGAGCTCGTTCACGCAGAAGATGCCCCGGTTCGCCCGCGGCAGGATGCCGAAGTGGATCACCTCCGGGTCGGCGAAGGTGAGCTTGCGGGTCGCCGCCTTGATCGGGTCCACGTCCCCGATCAGGTCCGCGACGGTCACGTCGGGGGTGGCGAGCTTCTCCTGGTAGCGCTCGGACCGGTGGATCCAGCGGATCGGGAGGTCGTCCCCGAGCTCCGCCGCCCGGCGGATGGACGGAACGGTCACGGGCGCGGTCGGGTCCTCGTTCAGCTCCGAGCCCTCGATGGCCGGCACCCACTCGTCCAGGAGGTCCGAGAGGGCCCGGGCGATGCGCGTCTTCGCCTGCCCCCGGAGCCCCAGGAGGATGAAGCTGTGCCCGGAGAGGACCGCGTTCTGGATCTGGGGGATGACGGAGTCCTCGTAGCCGACGATCCCGGGGAAGGCCGGGGTGCCGGCGCGGAGCCGCTCGATCAGGTTGGCGCGGAGCTCGTCACGGACGGAGCGGGAGGTCCAGCCGCTGGCCCGGAGCTCGCCGAGGGTTTGGGGGCGTTCCATGGGAGCAAGATAGGACCGAGGGGCGCCGAACATCACCTGGGAGCCCGGGGGAGAATGGGTGATAATCTCTCCGCCATGCCCCCCACCCTGGACCTCCACCGGCGACCGCTCCGGAACCTGCGGCTGTCGGTCACGGACCGCTGCAACCTGCGGTGCGGGTACTGCATGCCGGAGGAGCGCTACGCGTGGCTGCAGCGCTCGGAGCTCCTGACGTTCGAGGAGGCCAGCGACCTCGTGGCGGCCCTCACGCCGGCGGGGCTCAGGAAGGTCCGCCTCACGGGCGGGGAGCCGCTCCTCCGACGGGACCTGGACCAGCTCGTCCGCCGGCTCGCCGGGGTCCCCGGCCTCGACGACCTGGCGCTCACGACCAACGGCACCCGGCTCACGGACCTGGCCGCGGGCCTGCGAGAGGCCGGCCTGCACCGGCTGACCGTCAGCCTCGACACCCTGGACCCCGCGCGCTTCCGCGAGCTCACCCGTCGGGACGAGCTGGAGGCGACGCTCCGCGGCCTCGACGCGGCGGCCGCCGCGGGCTTCGAGGGCACCAAGCTCAACGTGGTGGTCATGCGGGGCGTGAACGACGACGAGCTGGTGGCCATGCTGGACTTCGCCCGCGAGCGGGCGCTCGAGGTGCGCTTCATCGAGTACATGGACGTGGGCGGCGCGACGCGCTGGGACATGTCGCGGGTCGTCCCCGCCGGAGAGATCCTCGAGCGGGTGGGCCGCGCCCGGGGCGGCGTGACGCCGGAGGACCTGGAGCGCACCGCGGCCCCCGCCGACCGCTACCGCACCGCGGACGGGCAGCGCTTCGGCGTCATCGCCTCCACGACGCGCCCGTTCTGCGGGAGCTGCGACCGCGCCCGCCTCACGGCGGACGGACAGTTCATCACCTGCCTCTACGCGAGGACCGGCACCCCCGTTACGCCGCTGCTCCGGTCGGAGGGCCCGACCGCCGCGGCGCGCGAGATCGTCCGCCTCTGGGAGGGCCGGACGGACCGCGGCGCCGAGGAGCGCGCAGCCTTGGACGACCGCGGCGCCCTCGCGGGTCCGGGGGAGCTCGAGGACGAGCCCCACCTGGAGATGCACACCCGCGGCGGGTGAGCCGCCGCGCTCTGTCGATCAGGATCCCGGGTCGATCAGGATCCCGGGCCGATCAAGACCCGGGGTGGACCAGGATCCCGGCGCGGTAGGTGCCGGTGCGGAGCGTGGGGCGGCCGAGATCGTCGAAGAACTCCCAGAGCCCCTCCCGAAGGCCGTTCACGTACAGGCCCTGCTCCTTGATGTCGCCGTTGGAGTAGCGGCGGACCCAGCGGCCGGAGGGGGCCGAGTCCTCGAACTGCCCCTCCTCCACCAGGGTCCCCTCGCCCGTGAAGCGCCGCCAGTCCCCGTGCTGGCCGCCGTCCACGTACTCGGCGACCTGCAGCAGCCGCCCGCCCGTGGAGAACTCGCGCCAGGTGCCGTGTCGCTGACCGGCCCGGTAGGCGCCGGTCTCGCGCACCGCGCCGAGGTG
>JASFWR010000100.1:0-10046 GCA_050049155.1 Planctomycetota bacterium
CGTCGAGGGCGCGGCTCGCGTCGCCGCCGTCCGCCTGCACCTCGTGGGCGAGGACGTCGGCCACGTGGATGGCCGTCACCGCGCCGAACCGATCGGGCTCCGCCGAGGCCGGCTCGTGGTGGTACGCCACGGCGTCGACGACGGAGAGGGGGATCCCCCAGAGAGTGAGCAGGAAGGCGCCCACCGCCGAGTGCGACGGCCCCTCGGCCGACGAGCGAGCGGCGCCCTCGCTCCCGGCGGCCGCCAGGACGAGGCGCCCCACGTCGTGGAGGAGGCCGGCCAGGAAGAAGCGATCCGCGAGCTCCCGGTCCTCCGTCATGCCACGGGCGATGTTGGCGACGAGAGAGGCGTGGGCCTGCTCCCGGTGGAGCGAGAACCCCGGCGGCATCGAGTCGGCGTCGAAGCGCTGGTGGACCTCGGCGGAGAGGACGAGCATCCGGACCAGGTTCATCCCGAGGTACGAGACGGCGTCCCTGACGCTGTCGACGCGCTGCGCCACGGCGAACATGCTGGAGTTGACCAGCTGCACGAGCTTGGCGCTGATGGCGGCGTCTCGCTCGATGACCTCCGCCACGTCGGCCAGGCCCGCGTCGGGGTCGTTCATGGTCCGCGTCAGCTCCGCGTAGACCTGGGGCACCGACGGGAGCGTCTCGGGCGCGCCGGCCAGCCCGCCGAGGCGGTCCGCGCCGAACAGGTGGCGCGTCCGGAGGGCGCGCTCGATGGCGTGGCGCAGCTCGAGCGGATCGCACGGCTTGGAGAACGACTGATGGGCGAGGAGCACGGCTGGGAGCGACGTCCGCATCCGGCTGTCCCCCGTGAGCAGCAGGCGGACCGTGCCGGGCGAGCGCGTCTGGATGCCCTGGAGGAACGCCTCCCCGCTCATGGACGCCATGTTCAGGTCCGTCAGGACGACGTCCGTCGGGTGCTCGTCCATGAACGCCAGCGCCTCGGCCGGGTCACGGAAGAACCGGGCGTCCCAGCCCTGCTGACCGGGACGCAGCTGCCGCCGGATCGCGTCGAGGACCAGCGGCTCATCGTCGACGACGACCAGCCGGCTCACGCCGCGTCCTCCTGCCCGGCCGGCCCAAGCGGACCCTCACGCCGCTCCACCCCGAGGGGCAGGCGGATCACGAAGGTGGTCCCGACGCCCTCCTCGCTCTCCACGGTGATGGTCCCGCCGTGCTCCTGCACGACGACCCGGTGGGCCATGGACAGCCCCTGGCCCGTCCCCTCCCCGACGCCCTTCGTCGTGAAGAAGGGATCGAAGATGCGCTGACGGATCGCCTCGGGGATCCCGACCCCGGTGTCGGCGACGCGTACCTCGGCGACGTCCCCGACGGCGCGGGTGCTCACCCGAATGACGCCCTTCTCCCCCGCGCGCTCGCCGTGCTTCTCGCGCAGGGCGTGGGCCGCGTTGACGATCATGTTCAGCAGCACCTGGGAGATCTCGCCGGCGTTGCAGTAGACGAGGGGCAGGTCGTCGGCGAGGTCCTTCTCGACGTCGGCGACGTACTTCCACTCGTGGGAGGCCACGTTGACCGTGCTCTCCAGGGCGCGGTTCACGTCCGCGAGCGCCATCTCCGTGGCCCCCGCGTGCGAGAACTCCTTCATGGCCTTCACGATCGTGCTGACCCGCTGGATCCCCTCGATGGACTGATCGATGGCCGCTGGGAACTCCTCGAGGATGTAGTCGAGCTCGATCTCCTCGAAGGTCCGCCTGAGCCCGGACGCGGCGGCCGCGCAGTCCTCTCCGTCCAGGAGCGCATCGACCATCCGACGGACCTGGACGAGCGCCGGCGCGAGCTGCTCGAAGGTCTCCTTGATGAAGCGCGTGTTGTCGCCGACGAACTGGGTCGGGGTGTTGATCTCGTGCGCCACGCCCGCCGCGAGCTGCCCGATGGACTCCATCTTCTGGGCCAGGAGCAGCTGCGCGTGGGTCTCCTCCAACATGGTCGTCGCCTGCTGGAGCCGGAGGTGGACGGCGATGCGCGCCTTCACCTCCCCCATGTGGAACGGCTTGGCGATGCAGTCGCAGCCCCCGACGGCGAAGGCTCGCTCGATGTTGGCCGGCTCGGAGTGGCTGGTCAGGAAGAGCACGGGGATGCTCTCCGTCCGCTCGGCCCCCTTGAGCTCGGCGCAGGCCTCGAACCCGTCCATCTCCGGCATCTGCACGTCGAGGAGGATGATCGAGGGGCGGTGGGTCCGCGCGACCTCCAGCGCCTCCGCGCCGTTGGCCGCCTCCAGCGTCCGGTAGCCGGCGTTGGCCAGGGACCGCGCGAGCAGGACCCGGTTGGTCTGGTTGTCGTCGACGATGAGGACCGTGTGCGCGTCGGTCATGACCGCGCCTCCAGGACCCGCAGGTCCGTCAGGGTCCGTCGCAGCTCGTCGAGCTCCGCGGACAGGGCCTCACTCGCGACGCTCAGCGCCTCGGGGCTCTCTCCCGCGTGCCCCAGCTCCAGGCGCGCGGCGAGCGCCCGGAGCCGCTCCGCGCCCACGTTGGCCGCTGCGCCCCGGAGCTCGTGGGCGGCGTCGACGAGGGCGGCGGCGTCCGAGGCGCGGACGGCGTCCTCGATCCGCCGCACGACGCTCGGCGCGTGGTGCAGAAAGGCCTCGAGGACCTCCTTGAGGAGGTCCAGGTCCCCCTCGAAGCGCTGCATCGCGGCCTCGAAGGCGAAGGAGGGGGTCGGCAGCGGGGAGCGGGCCGCCGGCGCGATGGCCCGCAGCTGCCCCAGCAGAGCCTCCCTCGCAGGCCCGTCGAGCCGGCCACCCACCGTGGGCCACTCCATTGGCGACCCCGGCCGCTCCAGCGCGCCCTCCTCCAGCCCGGACCGCACCACCGCGAGCAGGCCCCGCAGCTGGAGGGCCTCCCCCTCCGCGTCCGGCGTACTCCCCCCGTTCTGGCCGCTGAGGAGCTGGACGACTCGGTCGAGCGCGTTCTGGTGGTCGATGGGCTGGTTCATGGCAGGACCTCTCTCGGGACGCTGTATACGCACAGCCCCCCACCCTTACTAGGGATTTCACTTATCGAAAGGCCAGGGCCGACCCTTGAGGTCACCTGGAATGGCCCGCGGAGTGCCCCAGGATGGGACCCCAGGGTCGACGTACGCCCCGCGGGCGGCGGGTGAGCGGCGAGCGGCCGCTCCTGGGGGTCTCTACGGGAGCCGCCGTGGGGCCACGGCCGAGAGGGCATCGGGGAGGGTTAGGACCGCGGCGCCAGCGGTTCCTCTGGCCCTCATGCCGGGGCCTTCCCAACGCACGACGTGGCGTTCGAGGCCACCGGACGCGCGCTGTCGGCCGAAGGGTGCCGATCGGCGGACGGGCTCCGCCGGGGGAGCGTCAGGGCTCCCGGCGCTGGCTCGCGGGCCCTACCGGTTGTTGGCGTGGGAGCAGGTGAAGCACTTGTGGTAGAGGCCACGCTGCTTCGACTGGCACTGGCCCTGGGTGAGCCGGTGCTGGATCAGCGGGGTCACCCCGTCCACGCGAGTGGGGCACTGGAGCGTCGACTCCGCCGGTTCCGGGGCGGCCGTGGCCGCATCGGACTGGAACAACTCGGCCTGCACGGCCGTTCCCTGGGTGCTCCCGCTCATGTGTGCTCTCCTCCTTCGACGCGCGCGCTCGGCGCGCGAGGCCACGGATCCCTCCCTCGACCGTCGATCTGCAGGCGGGGCCGCCGTGGCGACCGGCGACACCTGCGATCGGAGCGCCAGCCACGTTCTAAGGGCCCCATCGGCGCCCGGCGCCGAGGTTTGACCAAAAAATGAGGTTTGCCCGCCTCCAGCCCGCGACGACGCCGCGTCAGGCGCCCAGCGCAGCACGGAGCGCCGCCAGCGCCTCACGCGCGGCGTCCGGGCCGCGATGCCCGTCCCGGGAGAGCTCCACGGCCCCGATCCCGTCGAAGCCGTGGGTCAGGAGGCCGCCGAGGGCGTCCGCGAGGTCGAGGTCCCCGTCACCGAAGGGGACGTGCTCATGCCGGCCCCTGGGGCAGTCGTCCAGGTGCACGTGCGCGAGCCGCCGGGCGTGCCGCTCCACGACGGCGCTCACCGGCTCGTCACCGGTGACGACGCAGTGCCCCACGTCGAGGGTGAGGGCGAGCTCGTCCAGCGCCGCGCCCCCCCGCTGGAGGAGCGCCTCGTAGCCGGCGGGTCGCTCCACGAACATCCCCGGCTCGGGCTCGAAGGCGACGGTCACGCCGGCGCCACGGGCGTGCTCCAGGACCCTGGCGAGCCCCTCCGCCAGGCGGTCCCCGAGGGCGTGCCCGGGGTCCGCGTCCAGGGTCCCCGCGACGCCCTCGGGAGCCGCGCCCGCCCAGAGGGACAGGACCCGGGCGCCCAGCGCCTCGGTGAGGTCCACGCTCCGTCGCAGCAGGTCGATCCGCCGCTCCCGCTCCGCCGCGGAGTCCTCGAGCAGGGTCGGCCGGTGCTTGCGGCGCGGGTCGAGCAGGAAGCGCGCCCCGGACTCCACGGCCACGTCGAGGCCGAGGTCGTCGAGCCGCGAGCGCACCCCCTCGACCTCGCCCGGCCGCAGGTGGAGCGGGTCGAGGGCGCCCACGTCGGGGGTCAGCGCCACCGCCTCGTACCCGAGCTCGGCGATCAGCTCGAGCGCGTCGTGCAGGCGGTGGGAGCCGAGGCCGTTGGTGTTGTAGCCGATCCGGAACATGGGGCCGAGGTCAGCTCACGCGGCGGGAAGGGTCCTCCCCGGCGCCGTCCCCCTCGGACGGCTCGACGTCCGCGGAGAGGTCCCCGGGCTCCTCGGGAGCCGCCTCGGCTCCCCCGGCGACCGGCTCGTCGGCGCCCTCCTCCGGAGCCCCACCGTCGATCGGCTCACGTCGATCGACGTCGTCGTCCGACGACCACTCGCCCGAGGCGATGATCCCCTCGGCCGGGCGGATGTCGACGGAGGAGTCGTAGTACTCGTTCGCCCGGGCCTCGTCCGGGTCGAAGGCGTCCTCGTGGAGGTGGTCGTCGTGCTCGTCGATCGCCGCGGGCGGCGACGGGTTGGTCACGTCGAAGTCCGCGGCGCGCGGGATGTTCAGCTCGATGTCCCGCCGGACCCGCCGGAGCTCGTCCTCCAACCCGGTGTCGCGCCACATCTTCGAGACCGCGCGGCGGGCACGCATCACGTGGGCCACGGCGCGCAGCGCGACCTCGGGGAGGCGCGACCCGAAGACCATCAGGGCCGCCGCGACCACCACGAGCAGCTCGAAGCCGTTGATGGTCCCGAAGAGGGCGAGGGGCGGCGAGAGGAACTCCGACCCCGCGGTCATCTCTCCCCCGCCCGTCGGGCCAGACGCACGAGGAACACGGGCACCCTGGCGCCCACGAGGACGAGGACCGCCACCACGATCAGGAGGAGCTCCGTGCCGTTGACGGAGCCGAGGAGGCTGAGGGGCGCGTGGATCATCGCGGCGACGATTCTAACCGCTCGGCGGCTCAGAGCTTGAAGAGGTCCAGCCGGCGGAACTCCACCTCGGCCCCCTCCGCCTGGAGGGCGATCTGGCCCGAGGAGGCGGTGCAGTCCGTGCCCTGGTTCACCAGCTCGCCGTTCACCCAGATGTCGATGCTCTGGAAGCGGCACTCGATGGTCATCCGGTTCCACTCACCCACGGGCTTCTCGGAGCCGTCGGTGAGGTTCAGGATCCGCCGCCGCTGGCCCTCCTCGACGCCCCAGGCCTCGGGGTCCGGGCCCCTGCGCGTCTCCATGTCCGGCGTGCGGATGTCCTCGCCGATGCACCAGAAGTCCCCGGCGTTGCCGTGGTGCATCTGGCACTCGATGGACTGCGGGAACATCCCGTACAGCCGCCGCGGCGTGGAGCAGTGCACGAGCACGCCGCAGTTCCCCGGCTCGCCGGTCCAGCGGTACTCCACCTCCAGCCGGTAGTCCCTGAAGGTCCGGTCCGTGATGAGGTGCCCCTGGGGCTTGCCGCGGCTCACGAGGAGGCCATCCCGGACCACGAAGGTCGGGGTGATGTCGGGGTCGTCGTCGGCGGCGGGGACGTCCACGTGCCAGCCGTCGAGGGTCCGGCCGTCGAACAGCGCCTCGCGGACCGGCGGCCGCTCGCCGTCACCCGCGCCGCCCCCGCAGGCGGCGAGGAGGAGGAGGGGGAGGAGCGTGGGGCGGAGCGTGGGGAGCATGTGGGCGCGGGGTCGGGGGGAGGGAGGGCCCAAGGGTAACGGTCCGCGGCGATCCTGATGGCGCCACCCGGCGAACCGCGCGGAGGCTACCCTCGGCGGCGATGGAACCCGAGTTCGTCCTCGCCGCGGGCTTCTACGTGGTCTTCGTGCTGTCCACCGTCCTCCACGAGGCGGCCCACGCGTGGGCCGCCCTCAAGCTGGGCGACGACACGGCGTTCCTCGGCGGCCAGGTCTCCCTCGACCCCGTGCCGCACCTGCGCCGCGAGCCGGTGGGCATGGTCCTCATGCCCCTCGCCACCCTCGCGCTGATCGGCTGGCCCCTGGGCTTCGCCAGCGCGCCCTACGACCCGGTGTGGGCGGCGCGCCACCCGCGGCGCGCCGGGTGGATGGCCGCGGCGGGCCCCGCCGCCAACCTCGCCCTGCTCCTGCTCGCCACGGCGGGCCTCCGCTGGGGCCTCGCGGGCGGCCTCTTCCAGCTGCCCGAGTCCCTCGGCGTGTACTCCATCGTCGAGACCGCTGGGACCCCGGTGGGGCGCTCCTTCGCCATCTTCCTCAGCCTGCTGTTCACCCAGAACCTGCTGCTGCTGCTGTTCAACCTGCTCCCGGTGGCCCCCCTCGACGGGAGCGCCGCCCTCGCGCTCGTCCTGCCCCGCCGGACCTTCGGCGCCTACTCCCGCCTCATGACCCAGCCCGGCATGCCGCTCATCGGGCTCGTGCTGGCGTGGACGGTCTTCGACGACCTCTTCATCCCGGCGTTCCGCTGGATGGTCGGCGTCGTCCACGGCGGGCTCGGGTAGCCCGGCGGAGAGGGCCGCGCCGCGCGGCAGGGGGTCAGCGCCGCGCACTCCGGCGCAGGAGCCAGAGGTTGCGGGCCTGAACGGCGGGGCCCGGCAGGAAGCCCGCGATGAAGATCGGGTCCCCGAGCTCGAACACGTAGGCGAGCAGGAGCAGGTTCCCGGACAGGCTCAGCCACCAGAAGGAGGCGGGGAAGTGCGCGTCGCCCCGCCGCTCGCTCGCGTACCACTGCACCACGAAGCGGGAGCCGAAGAGGGACTGCCCGAGGAAGGCCACGGCGGCCCAGAGGGCGTCCGCGGAGCCCTCCCCCAGCTTCGCCACCGCGAGCCCCAGGAAGGCGAGGCCGCTGAGCCCCGCGAGGGCCAGCGCCGGCCCCTGGCTCAGGCGGCCCGCCCGCTCCCCCAGGTAGGCGATGGAGACGTTCCGCAGGTAGATGGCCAGGGTCAGGCCGTAGCCCAGGCTGAGGGGCACGTCCCCGAGCACCACGGCGTAGGCGCCGAGGCAGACCGCGCCGCCCACCGAGAGCCACCAGAAGCTCCGGGGTGCCACGCTCTCCCCGGCTCGCTCGGACTGCACCCACTGGACCAGGAAGCGGGAGAAGTAGCAGGCGTTGCCGAGCCAGCCGATCGCCTCGAGGGTCGTCATCTCCGGGAGGGGGCGGCGGGTCGGGCGCTGCGCCGGGCCAGGGGGGCGCGGGTCGTTCAGCGGTTGCGGTAGACCGAGTGGCACTCGAGGCAGCTCTCCGCCACCACGTCGTACGCCGCCTCCAGCTCCGTAGTGCGATCCTCGGCGGACGCCCCGGGGGCCGTCCGGCAGTCGGTCAGCAGCTCCACCAGCCGCCCCGTCCCCTCGCGGCTGACGCCGAGCCACTGGCGGAAGTCGTCCGCGTAGGTGGCCGTCTCGTCCATCTCCGCGCACGCGTCCAGGTGCTGGAGCACGGTGGTCGCCGACCGGAGCGGGTCCAGGTCGGGGTGGTCGGCGCTCGGCTGCCAGCCGTTGCGGCGGACGAGCTTCACCTCGTCCCAGGAGCGTGTCAGGGTGACCATCGCCTCCCGGAGGCCGGAGAAGCTCCGGGCCGACGTGAAGTCGAAGTCGTAGGCGGCGGTCTCCTCCGCCGTGGGGAAGCGCGCGGTGGCCACGGTGAGGTAGAGGCCCTCGTACTTCTTCGCGGTGGTGCACCAGTGGCGCATCTCCGCGATCGCGCGGTCCCGGTTGAGCCCGTCGAGGGCCACGGAGCCGATGGCCGCCGCGGCGGGGCCGCGGTGGCGGCCGTGGAAGCAGTGGACGTAGAAGGGCGCCTCGAGCTCGCGGAAGACCTTGGAGATCTGCGCGATCTGGTCGTCCGTGATGCCCTTGTACTGCAGCGGCACGTGCACGTACCGCATGCCGAGCTCCTCGGCCCCCTCGGCGTCGGGCGCCTTCCCGTCCACGGAGAGCACGGTCCTGACCCCCCAGGCCTCGAGCTGCGCCAGCGCCTCACGGTCCACGGGCTCGCTGCCGGTGATGATGCGGTCGCTGAAGCGGTAGACGTTCTGGAGCCCCGGGTAGTTGCCCGGCGGGACCGTGGGGAGCGTCACCTCACCGGCGGCGTCCCAGGCGCTGCCCTCCAGGGGGAGCGGGGGCGGGACCTGGGTGGACGCCACCCGCGCCGCGCCGGAACCGACGATCCCCTCGCCGGCCTGGCAGGACAGGGCCGCCAGGCACAGGAGCGTGAGGGCTCGGGGGTGGAGTCGGGGGCGCATGGGTTGGAGGGGGACGTCGGGGTCGAACCCGGTGGCAAGCACCGTGCCAGGGGCGCGAACGGTCCGCGTGGGGTGGGTCCGACGGGGGACGGCGGGGGGGGCCTCGGGGCCCGCGTCACGGACCCGGAACACACCTCGACGCGGGGAGGTCGACGGCGGGAACAGGATATCCGGGAGCGGGATCCTCGGGGGCGTCCGAGGGCCCCTGGAATAGCCCCGCCGGGGCAGGCGGTCACTCGCCCCGGAGCAGCCGCTCTCGCGCCGGGCCTGCGGGCGCCGCCAGGCCCCGCTCCAGTGCCCGCTCCGGGGCCCGCTCCAGGGCCACCAGGGCGGCCCCCACCAGGTTGGAGGCCCTGGCGCGGACGCAGCGCGCGTCCGGTACGCGCCGCTGCACCGCGCCGTGCACCAGGTCCCGGTAGGCGGGGGCGTGCTCGCCGAGGCCGCCGGTGAGCGCCACCTCGAACGGCTCCCCGCCGAAGTCCAGGGTCCGCCACACGGCCTCCACGCACTCCGCGAGGGCCTCGGCACCCTGCTCCAGCAGCGCCGTCGCGACCCCGTCCCCCTCCGCCGCCGCGGCGGTCACGAGCCGGGCGAGCGACGCGCGCCGGGCGCGGACCTCCACGCCGCCGTCGATGGCCGGGAGCAGCTCGCGCATGTGCTCGAGCCCGAGGGCCTCCATCACGCGCTCCTCCAGGCAGGTGGCCGGTCCGCGGCGATCGAAGGCCCGCAGGGCGGCGATCATCGCGCCGGTCCCCAGCCAGGTGGCGCTGCCCACGTCGTCGAGCAAGCTCCCCCAGCCGCCCGACTGGAAGGTCCGCCCGCCGCCGTCGCGGCCGAAGCAGGACGAGCCCGTCCCGGCGATGAGCACGACCCCGTCCCCGCCGCCCAGGCCCCCCGCCAGGGCCCCCACCAGGTCGATGTCCACCTCCACCGCGCCGGGGACGCCGACGCCGACCTCGGTGACCAGCTCCCGCACGGCCTCGCGGTTGCCCGGCGTCCCGACGCTGGCCATGGCGCAGAAGACGGAGTCCGCCGCCCGAGGGGGCGCGCCGGCGGCCGCCCACGCGGCGCGCCACGCCTCGTCCACGTGCGCGGTGAGGCGCTCGCGGCCCACGTCGTGGAGGTTGCCGCTCCCGCTCGCACCCTCCCCGAGCCGCCGGCCGTCGCCGTCCACGAGCAGGACCCGCGTGCTCGTCCCACCGCCGTCGATGCCGACGGCGAGCAGGTCGCTGGGGCCTCCGTCACTCACCGGCGTCCAGCGCCTCCAGCGCCGCGCGGACCCGCTCACGGTCGGGCGCGAGCTCGAGGGAGCGCAGGTAGGCCGCACGGGCCTCCTCGACCCGGCCGAGCCCGGCGAGCACGTTGCCCCGGTGGAACG
>JASFWR010000428.1:0-3035 GCA_050049155.1 Planctomycetota bacterium
CCTCGTCGGCGTCCTCCTCCTCCAGTCGCTCCTCCGCCCCGAGCTCTTCGGCCATGCCGGGCGGGCGCGGCGGATCGCGTACTTCCTCCCCGCGGCGGCCGCCGTGGCGGGGTCGGAGCTGGCCGGGGCCTCGCTCTTCGGGGGCGCGGCGCGGATCCTGTCGCCCGAGGCGAGCACCGCGGCCCACGGCGTCGCACAGCTGCGCGACTTCCTCGTCTCCACCGTCTCCCCGCTCCTGCTCGTCTACCCCGTCGTGGCCCTGCTGCTCGGCGAGCTCTCGCCCCTGGGCCGGCGGGCCCTCGCCCTCGTCGCCACCTGGTGCGTCGCCACCGTGCTCGCCGGCGGGGGCCCCTCGACCTTCGACCTCGCCTTCGTCCCGGCGCTCCCCCTGGCCTTCATCGCGATCCAGCAGGGCCTCGGGCGCGCCCTCGACACCTACCGCGTGAACATGGAGCGGCTGGCGTGGGTGTCGGTCACGCTGGCCAGCCTGGGCTCCCTGGCGGTCAACCGCTTCCCACCGGAGACCTCCGACGGCGGGCCGGTCACGCTGCACGAGCGCCTCCTGACGCCGACCGCGGATCGCTGGCCCGAGCCCGACCAGGTCCTCGGGCGGCCGAGCCTCTACTCGGAGGTCCGCGACGCGAACCTGCTGCGGAGCATCGGCGGCTTCATGCGCGATCGCCTCCCGGAGGACACCACCCTCCTGTCCCCCTGGCCGGGCGCGATCGGGTACCTCACCCACTTCCACGTCGCCGACCTCTTCGGGCGCACGGAGGCCCTCGAGGGGAGGCCCGCGACGCCCTGGACCCCCTCACCGTCGCCGGCCTACCTGGAGGCCGCCCTCGCGGCGGCGCCGGAGTACGTGCTCCCGTGGATGAACGGCTTCAGCGCGCTCCTGAGCGGTGACCTGCGCGGCGGGCTCCCCGAGGACCTCCTGCGCCTCGACCCCGACGACGGTCCGGAGTACCGGGCGCGCATCCGCGCCCTGATGCAGGAGTACGAGCCCATGGTCACCGCCGGCCGGCAGGGGCTCAGCGAGGTCCCCATCGCGCCGCTCCTGCTCCTGCGCCGGCGCGGGACCATCGCCGCGCCGGTCATTCGCCACCGGAACCAGCGCGGCCACCTCGAGTTCGTCGCGGGCTTCGGGACCGACGGCGAGGCGCGCCCCACGGTCGGGCTGCCGCAGGTCTTCGACGTGGTGGTCACCGCAGTGCGCGCGGACGGTTCACGGGCGATCCTGGATCCGGTCGGGGGGGTCCGGGCGGAGCTCGGACAGTCGGTCGGCGTCCCCACGTCGACC
Organism: Planctomycetota bacterium; assembly: GCA_050049155.1. GTDB lineage: Bacteria > Planctomycetota > UBA1135 > UBA1135 > Saltatorellus. The sequence continues at coordinate 1,301 of JASFWR010000428.1, forward strand.
GGCCTGCTGATCGACCCCCAGTGGCCGAGCGCCATCTCGCTGGTGCGGATCCCCCGGAGCGTCCTCCGGGCGGACCCCCCGATCCAGCGCGTGGAGGTGCGGCTGATCCACCACCGCCTCCCGCAGACCTCGGCCCTCGCCGACGCCGCGCCGCCCTACACCCACGACCTGCGCTAGGCCCCGGCGAGAGTCCCCGGCGAGAGCTGCCGGCGGGAGTCCACTGCGTCGGCACCGTCACAGCGCGGTGCTCTCGAACGCGGGGTGATCGGATTGGGGCGGTCCGCTCCGTGCCCTTCGCGCTTCCAAGGAGCGCCGGTTCGGGCTCGAATGGGGCCGTGGAAGCGGACGTCTGGAAGGAGCTCACCCCCGGGGCCCCGGGGCTCCCGGAGCGCTGGGACCGGCTGCGCTCGGCGGGGTCCTCCATGGGCGCCCTCGACCGGCTCCGGGAGCGCCATGGGCCCTCGGTCAGCCGCTTCGTCTCGCTCCAGGCCGAGCTGGCGACACGGCATCGCGGCCGCCTCGAGGTCGAGCGCCTGCCCTTCCTGACCTCCAAGGGGGCCGAGCAGGCGACCGCCGCCCCGGTGGCGCACCATCGGGCGCAGCGGTTCGCCGACCTCGGCGGGCGCTGGCTGCCCTGGGACGCCTGCTGCGGCGTCGGGTCGGACCTGCTCGCCCTCGTCGACCGCTTCCCGCGGGTCCTCGCCACGGACCGCGACGGCCCCACCCTGCGCTGCGCCGCGGCGAACCTCGCCCACGCCCACGGCCCCCCCGAGGGGCGCTGGCTGGCGGCGCGAGGGGACGCGAGCTCGCCCCCGTTCGCCCCCGGCGCGCGCGCCAGCGTCCTCGCCCTGTTCGACCCGGACCGCCGCCCCGGCGGCGCGCGGGAGGGGCGCGGGGATCGGTGGAGCCCGACCCTGGAGGAGGTGCTCGGTCACGCCGCTGGCCTCGGGGGCGCCTGCGTCAAACTCCCGCCCGCCCTCGACCCCGACCACCTCACGGGCCCCGCGGCGGGCCTGCCCCTGGCCCTGAGCTGGGTCTCCCTCGACGGAGAGATGAAGGAGCTCGCCGCGTGGTCGGGCGCCCTCGCCGACGGCTCGCCCGCGCGGGAGGCGATCGCCCTGCGCTCGGGCGGCGGGGTCGCGCGCTACTCGGCCGAGCCGGAGGACGCCCCGACCACCCCGGACGCGGGTGAACCCGCGGCGGGCGCCTGGCTCGTGGAGCTCGACGGCTCCCTCTGGCGATCGGGACTCGCGGGGGCGTTCGCGCGCGAGCACCGCGCGGCCCCGCTGGCCGCGCCGGGGCCGGGCGGCTTCCTGCTCGCGGACGCGGCCCTCGCGCACCCCATGGCCCGCTGCTGGCGGATCGAGGCGGTCTGCGCCGGGGACCGCAAGCGGGTCCGCGCGATGCTCCGCGAGCGAGGCGTCGGGCCGCTCACCGTCAAGACGCGGTTCCACCCGGAGAGCGCCGAGCGGCTCGCGCGGAGCCTGCGCGGAGAGGGCGACCGCCCCGGCCTCCTGGCCGTCACCCGCACCGCGGGTCGCTCGGTGGCCATGCTCCTCGAGGAGTGAGCCCGTCCCGGATCCGGACGGCGGCCCTGCCGGGCGGGCGAGGGTGACCCCGATGGAGACACCTGGTGGGCGATGAGGGGCTCGAACCCCCGACATCCTCGGTGTAAGCGAGGCACTCTACCAACTGAGTTAATCGCCCCTGGGACAGGCGGCGCGGGCCCCCAACG
>JASFWR010000429.1:0-3032 GCA_050049155.1 Planctomycetota bacterium
GTCCGGGACAACCTGGTCATGGAGCGGGAGGGGGTGACCGAGGCGTCCCTGGCCGAGGCCCTCGAGGCCTCCCAGGCCCGGGACCTCGTGCAGCGGCTCGACGGTGGATTGGACGCGGAGGTCGCCGAGCGCGGGGCCACCTTCTCCACGGGCGAGCGCCAGCTCCTCGCCATCACCCGCGCCCTCGCCGCGCGGCCGGACATCGTCGTGCTCGACGAGGCGACCGCGGCCGTGGACAGCGGCACCGAGCACCGCATCGAGCGCGCGACCCGGGCCTTGCTCCAGGGACGGAGCGCCCTGGTCATCGCCCACCGCCTCTCCACCATCCGGGACGCCGATGAGATCCTCGTCATGGCCCGCGGCGAGATTCGCGAGCGCGGCACCCACGACGAGCTCCTGGCCCGCGGCGGCCTGTACGCCAAGCTCCACGCCCTTCAGTTCGAGGAGCCCGCGGCCTGACCCCGAACGGGGAGAGCCCCGGGAGCCCGTGGGCTCCCGGGGCTCTCCCGGCGCGACCTCACGTGAGGATCAGAGGGCGCGGTACTCGGCGATGGCGCCCCGCAGCTCCGCGCTGTCAGGGGCCACGCTGGACTTGAAGAACTGCGCCTGGCTGCCGTCCTTCGAGACGACGAACTTGCAGAAGTTCCAGCCCGGACGCTCACCGGTCATTCCCGCGAGGCCGTCGAAGATGGGGCTGTCCCCCTCCTTGGTCCCGGTCTTCGCGAGCATCGGGAAGGTGACGCCGTAGTTCTCCTGGCAGAACGCCTGGATCTCCGCCGCGGAGCCCGGCTCCTGCCGGCCGAAGTCGTTGCTGGGGATCCCCACCACCGTGAAGTCGTCCCCACCGAGCTCCTCCTGGAGCTTCTGGAGGCCGGCGTACTGGCCGGTGTAGCCGCACTTGCTCGCGACGTTGACGAAGACGGTGACCTTGCCCTGAAGGGCGGCGAGCGGCATGGCCTCGCCGCCCAGGGCGGTGGCGTCGAGGGCGTACAGGCCCGAGGGCGCCGAGGCCGCGGCGGGCTCACCGGCCGGGGCCGCGGCCGGGGGCGCGCTGGCAGGGGTCTGGGCGCTCTCCTGGCTGCCGGACGCGGCGTCGGTGGTGCTTCCGCAGGCCGCGAGGGCGGCGAGGATCGGGAGGCTGAGGAGGTGTGCAGTGCGCATGGAAGGGGTCCTTCTTGTGGGTCTGGGTTCAGGGGACACGGCGCTCTTCGGCGAGAAGGCGCGACCGGATGCCCCACGGCCGGAAGTCTCGGCCCTCAGGATCCGACGCCCAAGGAAAGTGGCCGCGCCCCTCGCGGGGCGCGGCCACTTGCCGGACGCATCGGCGGGGATCAGCCGATCCACTCGTCGAGGAGCAGCATCTGGTTCTTGTCGTCGGACCCGATGGCCTTGGCGCGGGTCGCGTACTGAACCTTCGCCTCATCGTCCGCGAGGGGCCCGGCGCACCAGCGCGCCGCGGTGAAGTTGAGGCGGAAGGCGACCGTGTTGTCCTTGAAGCCGAGCTCGTTGACCTGGTCGAGCACGGCGAGCGCCGCCTTGGCCGAGGCGTCGTCCCTCACGACCGAGAACTTCGCGTCCGCGACGTAGTCCATCATGCCGAGGGCGTTCTTCGGATCGAGCTCGGCCGCCATCGCGACGTCCTCCTCGGTGGCGAGGCCGCTCTTGAGCAGGGCCATCATGGTGCGCCCCTTGGAGCCCTTCTTGTTGTCCGCGTCAGCGGTCAGGGCGAAGCGCACCGGGCCGTCGAGGGAGGGCAGGAAGGGGGCACCCGAGGCGGCCTCCTCGTAGATCGTGATCGCGGCGAGCCAGAGCTTCCAACGGCTCGCGTCGTCCTGGGCCGCCGCGAAGTCGTCGGCGATGGCCTTGGCTGCCATGAGCTGCTCCCGCCCCTTGCGGAGCTCGGCCATGTGCTCGAGGTACTTCTCCGGGCCGCCGGCCTGGTACCCGGTGCGGCCGTAGACCTCCCCGTCCGCGGTCATCATGAGGATGGTCGGGAAGCCCCGCACGCCGTACTTGGCCTGCAGCTCCTCGTTCCGCTCGGGGTTCGGGACCTTCGCCTTGATCTCCTCGGCGCGGGGGAAGTCGAGGGCCACGAGGATGTAGTCCTTCTGCGCGCCCTCCATCCAGATGTCGTGCTGGAAGACCTCGTCGTGGAGCTTGATGCACCAGCCGCACCAGTCCGAACCGGTGAAGTCGACGAGGAGGTCCTTGCCCTGCTCCTTCGCGGCCGCGGCGGCGGCGTCGAAGTCGTCGAACCAGGTCTGGTCCGCGTGGACGGGGGTCGAGAGAGCGGCGAGGCTGCTCAGGGTCAGGGCCGCGAGGGTGTTCATCATTTCAGGAGGTAGTTCGAGAAGGGCCAACCGGGCGGGCGCAGGGTGCCCTGGGGCTCGGCGGGGACGGGATGGAGGATGGGGCCGAGGTCGGGTTTTCTCCAGTGATGGAGCGACAGAATGCACAGTTCGAACCCACCGACTCGACCCTGGCGCGACCCGCTGGGGATCTCAGCGACGCTGGTCGAGGACCGCCCACGCCGCGGCGGCCACGGGCTTGACCCGCCCGAACTCGCTGTTGGTCATGACCACCACCGCCCGCTGGCTGTCGGGCCGTAGGGAGAGCAGGGTCCGGGTCTTGGGCTGCGAGCCCGTATGCCGGATGACGCGCTCCCCCCCGGCGGAGGCGAGGCCGAACCCGAGCCCGTAGGAGGTGCGCTCGCCGCTGGCGAGGCGCTGCCGCGTCCACATGAGATCGAGCGCCTCCTGCGGGAGCAGGGCCTCCCCCATGAGCCCGCGGGCGAAGCGCGCGAGGTCCCCGACCGTGGAGATGAAGCCTCCGCCCGCCAGCTTCCAGCTCACATCACGATCGACGGAGGGCAGGACCACGCCAGCCACGCGCTGGTACCCGCGCGCGCGCCCCGGGATCTCGACCCACTGGTAGTCCGGCTGGAGCGAGGACATGCCCAGGGGGACGGCGATGCTCCCGTCGATCTGCTCGTGGAGCGGCGCTCCCCCCGCCCGGGTCACCGCCGCACCGAG
>JASFWR010000430.1:0-3025 GCA_050049155.1 Planctomycetota bacterium
GCCCTCCAGGACGATGCGGAGCACCTCCGCGATCCCCGCGGCGGTCGTGGACTGGATCGCCCGCAGGCGCCGCCCCCCGACCTCGATGCTCGGGCAGAAGAGGGTGGCGCGCTCGGCCCGCAGGGCGCCAGAGCGATCCCGGCCCTCGACCGAGGCGTACACGACGACCAGGTCGTCCTCCACGTGCGGGATGGCCGCCTCCATGGCGTCCTGCAGGCGCGCCGGGCGGTCGTCGCCCTCGGGGAGGTCCGCGAGCACGCCCGCGACCCACTCGTAGTGGCCCGGGTGGCGGAGGGTCTTGTAGTCCAGGTCCCGCACCTTGCCGGCCAGGGCCTCGGGGAGGTCGGCCGCGCCGCCCGAGGTCAGCGCCTCCTCGAAGGGGAAGCCGTGGAGGAGGACCGTCTTGCGCTCCGTGAGGGAGGGCAGCTCGACCGTCTCGTAGTCCCGGACGGCGATGGCGTCCTTGACGTACTCCGTGGCCACACCCACCGGGCTCCAGGTCCAGCCGTAGAAGTGCGGCTCGGTGGCGTGCCGCGTGATCGCGCCCACGCGCATCTCGAGCTTGTCCACCTTCTCCACGCCCCACGCCGCCGTGGCGCGCTGGAAGAGGTCGTTGCCCAGGATGTTGATGTACCCCGGCGCGAGCCCGCACTGGAGCGCGAAGCAGGTCTCGGCGCCCTCGGCAATCCCGAGGACCTCGTTCGTCTCGGCCACGTACTCGGTGAGGTTGAGGTAGTGGCACCCGTGGGCCCGGGCCAGGCGCGCCATGCGCGGCGCCTGGGCGCCCGGCAGGCAGTCGAGGATCGCGGCCGCGCCGTCCAACACCGCGTCGAGCTCCGCGCTGCTCCCCTCCGCGGGCATGACGATCCCGCGGGCCGGCGGCGCGTCCGTGGGGACGTCCACGTTCGCGAAGGCGCAGGCGTCGTCGGCCGCCTCCTGGGAGAGGTCCCCGAGGACGACCTCCGCGGCCATGGACCCCTCGTTGCGGAGCAGCAGGGCGAGGGCACGGCCGATGCCGCCGGAGCCGGCGATGAAGATGGTCGGTCGGTTGGACATGGGTGGATGGGGGCCTGGGTCCGGAAAACGGGCGAGGAGGATAGCCGATGCCCCCCCGGCCGCCGACCGCGAGGGGCCCGAATCCCCCTTGCAGGATCCCCCTCCCCGGCTCCGCGGGCCGCCACCGGGCCCGGCGGCGATCCACCCCGGGACGCCGTGCCTCGACGGGGGACCCCAGCGGCGCCCGCGGCCGTCCCGCTCGGGCCGGGTCGCCCCCACGCTCGCGCGGCGTCCGCGACCTCGAGCCCCGCACCTGTGGCTCGGCGTGGATCGGCCGCCCGCCCGGGTCCGCTCGCTCCGGCCCGTTCGCTCCGGCCCGCCTGGGCCTCAGGCCTCGTCCCAGACGAACTCGACGGGCATCTCCACCCGGTCGCCCAGCGTCGCGTGGACCGGGCAGCCCATGGCCGCCTTCTCCAGGGCCGCGCGCGCCTGCCGGTCGAACTCGCCGGGGATCCGGATCGTGACCTCGATGCGCGCGATGCGCCGCACGGGGTCGGCCGCCATGACCTTGGTGGCGGAGGCGGTGGCGCGGGTCAGGTCCCAGCCGTGCCGCTCCGCGACGATCCCCATGATCGTGAGCATGCACGAGGCGAGCCCCGTGGCCACCAGGTCCGTGGGCGAGAACGACTCCCCCTTGCCCTGGTTGTCCACCGGCGCGTCGGTGACCAGGGTGGTCTCGGACTGGAGGTGGCGGGCTTCGGTCCGAAGCTCGCCGCGGTAGCTGCTCTCGATCGTGGTCATGGGTCGTGCGCGCTCAGCGCGCGTCGAAGAGGATCTCGCCGTCGACCACGGTCATCACGACCCTGGCCCCGAGCGCACTCGCCGCGTCCCCCGGACCCAGCAGGGTCAGGTCCACGTCGAGCACCGTGAGGTCGCCACCATAGCCCCTCGCGATGAGCCCGCGGCGGTCCTCCTGGGCCGCCGCGTAGGCCGCGCCGGAGGTCATGGCGCCGAGGGCCTGGTGGGCAGTGAGCGCCAGGGCCGGCACGAGGGCCGGGCCCTCGGCGGAGGGGCGCCGCGTCACCGCCGCGTGGAACGTGACCCTGGGGTCGGCGGCCGCCGCAGGGAGACCGCTGCCCAGGGCGAGGGGCTGCGCGGCAGCGGCGACGAGGCTCGACCAGGGCTGGAGCGCGAGCAGGCGCTCCCCCCCCAGGCGGGCCGCGGCCCACGCCGACTGACCGCGGAGGCGCGCCGGCTGCACGGAGGGGACGACCCCCAGGGACCCGAGCCGGCCGAGGGCGTCGCCGGTGGAGAGGTCGACGCCCTCCAGCCGGGCACGCAGCCCCACGAAGCCGGGGACGTCCGAGCGGCAGCGCTCGAGGAGGTCCAGCGCGAGCGCGACGCCGCGGTCCCCGGCGGCGCCCAGGGAGGGCTGCAGGCCCGCGCGCGCCCGGTCCACGAGGAGCCCGGCGGCGGCTCCTCGCTCCACCCGGAGCTCGCCGCGGCCGCCGGCGCCGTCGGAGTACGGCTCGAACAGGGCCGCGCCCCGCGTCGCCAACGCGCCGTCGAGGTCGAGGTGGAAGCCGGCCACCGAGAGCCGGTCGTCCCCGCGGCCCGCGACCCCGGGCGCCTCCGCCGGAGCTGCCCCCGCGTCGGCGCGCGGGTAGGCCACGACCCGGACGGCGAGCCCCCCGCTGGCGTGGAGCCGCGCGAGGGCCTGGAGCTCCGGCGCCTCGACCCCGTGGAGATGCACGCAGGTGAAGCCCCGCCCGAGGAGGAGCTCCTGCCCCCGCAGGATCCGGCGGCGCCGCTCCGCGGGGGACGGGCCCGGGAGCGCCGCGCGCGCGCTGGCCGCCGCCGCGCCGGTGAACCAGCCCTCCCCGTGATCGAGCCCCGCCGACTGCAGCCCGGCGCGGTTGAGCAGCACGCCGTCCCCCGAGCGCTCCTCCACGAGCACCGGGTGCTCGGGCAGCCGGGAGGAGAGCGCCTCGTGCAGCGCGCGGCGCCCCGTCGAGCCCGCGAAGCCGCG
>JASFWR010000101.1:0-10000 GCA_050049155.1 Planctomycetota bacterium
CAGGCGTGCGGCCAGGTCTTCGCCCCGGCCGGCGGCGCCTCGTCCCCCTTCGCGCCGGCCGTGGGCGTGGCCAACCTCTCCTTCGCCGACGACTTCGAGTCGAACCAGGGGTGGCAGACCTCGTCCACCGCGACCACCGGCCAGTGGGAGCGGGGCGTGCCCGTCAACGACCCCTCCTGGGCCTACGATCCGTCCTCGGACGGGGACGGGAGCGGCCGCTGCTTCGTGACCCAGAACACGGCGGGGAACTCCGACGTGGACAACGGTGAGGTGGTGCTCGTCTCGCCGCCGCTCCAGGTCACCGGGCCGGCCTCCCAGGTGGACTACCTCTACTACCTCGAGCTGACCCGCGAGGGTGCCGAGGACGCGCTCGTGGTCGAGGTGAGCCCGAACGGCGGCGGCTCCTGGACCCAGCTCCGGCGCCACGACGTGTCCACTGGCGGCGGCTGGGCCTCCGACACGCTCACCGCCGCCGAGCTCTCCGCCGCCGGGGTGACCCCGGGCGGCAACCTCGTGCTCCGCTTCACCGCGAACGACGCCAACACCCAGTCCATCGTCGAGGCCGGCGTGGACGGCGTCGAGGTGGGGAGCATCGAGTGCGACCCCCTGGGAATCGGCATCGCCGAGTGCGGGCCGGCCGCGCCCAACTCCTCGGGGGCCGGCGGCACGCTCCGCGGCGAGGGCTCGACCTCGGTGGCGGACAACGACGTGCTCCTCATCGCGGAGTCCCTCCCGGCCAACACCGTCGGCTACTTCCTCGTCTCCCGCGACCCGGGGAGCATCAACCCGCCGGGGAGCTTCGGCGTGCTCTGCCTGGGCGGCGCGATCGGGCGCTACGCGGGCGACGTGCTGTCCTCCGGGGCGGCCGGGGAGTTCCTGTTCCAGGTCGACCTCACGAGCCTGCCGCAGCCCACCGGGGCCGTGAGCGCGGTCGCGGGGGACACCTTCCGCTTCCAGGCCTGGTTCCGGGACTTCTCGATCTTCCCGACCTCGAACCTGACCCACGCCCTGGCGATCACCTTCGACTGATCGCGGGGGAGGTGCGCCCTCCCTGCCGCCCAGCCTGGCCCGCGCCGCGCAGGCCTCGATGGCCGCGCGGCGCCGCTCGTCAGGTTCACGGCGTCCTCCGTCCCGGTCGGGCGCCGGGGGCAGCCTCCCCCCGGGCGCTCGGCCCAGGCGCGTCCCTCAGACGTTGACGAAGTCGGCGTCGCTGGGGATGTCGCGGTCGTCGGCGCGGCGGTTCAGCTTGAAGTCGTAGCCGCGCGGGACGCACACGATGCCCGAGTCCGTCACGGTGAACCGCTTGCGGTCCTCCTCCGGGTCGACGCCGATCCGGGCGCCCTTGGGGATCTTCGTCCACTTGTCGACGATGGCGCGCCGGACGATGGCGCCCGGCTCGACGACCACGCCGTGCATGAGGATGCTCTCCTCGATGTCCGCGTCCTCACCGGAGTAGACCCGGTTGCCCATGATCGAGCGCCGCACCCGCGAGCCCGAGACGATCGAGCCGTTGCAGAGCAGGGAGTCCACGATCTGTGCGTGGTGGCCGTCCGGCTCGGAGAAGATGGTCTTCGCCGGCGGGTCGTTGTGCCACAGCGTGTAGATGGGCCACTGCTTGTCGTAGAGGTTGATCGACGGGACCACCTCGCAGAGGTCGAGGTTGGCCTCGAAGTAGGCGTCCAGGGTCCCGACGTCGCGCCAGTAGGGCGAGGCGTCCACGGACGGGTCCGCGCCGACGTCCCGGAAGGAGTGGGCGATGACCGTGGTCCCGTCGGCGACCATGGCGGGGAGGACGTCCATGCCGAAGTCGTGGTTCGTGCCCGACGTCTTCGCCATGTCCTCCCGCAGGCGCCGGATCAGCTCCTCGCGCTCGAAGATGTAGATGCCCATGGAGCCGAGGCAGCGGCCCGGCTTTCCGGGGATCTCGGTGCCGCGCTCCGGCTTCTCCTGGAAGCCCGTGACCTTGGACTGACCGTCGACCTCGAGGATGCCGAAGCGCGAGGCGTCGTCGGACGAGATCTCGACGGCGCCGATGGTGCACTTCGCTTCTGCGGCCACGTGGTCGGCGAGCATGTCGCCGTAGTCCATCTTGTAGATGTGGTCCCCGGAGAGGATGACCACGTGGTCGCACTCGACCTGCTGCAGCAGCTCCAGGTTCTGGGCGATGGCGTCGGCGGTACCGCGGTACCAGCTGCCCTGGCCGCCGTGCTGCGGGGGGCGGGGCACGATGAACTGGGAGAGGCGGCGGGGGAGGAAGTTCCAGGCGAGGCGGAGGTGCTCCTCGAGGGAGTAGGCCTGGTACTGGGTCAGCACGAACACCCGCCGGAGCCCCGAGTGGATCACGTTCGACAGGGTGAAGTCGATGATCCGGTACGCGCCGCCGAAGGGCACGGCGGGCTTGGCGCGGCCGATCGTCAGGGGGGAGAGCCGCTCTCCACGGCCTCCGGCGAGGACGAAGGTCAGCGTCGACTTGAGGAGCTGTGCGCGGTTCATGGCAGGGGCCGGGCCTTGGGGAAGCGAGGACGGACCCGATCACACCAGACAGCGGGCCCGGATGACAGCCGGCGAGGGGAGATCCTCGGGGACTCGGGCTTTGATCTCTCTCCCGCGGGGAGATACCGTCCTCGGCGGCGCTCGTGTTCTCGGCTCGAACGGCGGCCGGGGTCCCGGCCGGCCACCCATGTCTGCCCCCCTCCTGCTCCGACTCCACCCTTCCCGGGACGAGGCGCACCGCAACTCCGGCGATCGGCGCTGGTGCGCCGGCGACGCGGCCTCGCTCGCATGCGACGGACGGTCGCTGGGGGTCTCCTCCTCGGGCCGCCTCGCGGGCCCGGGGCGGCTGGTGGCCGAGCGCGCGGACGACGGGGTCCTCGTGGCCTCCACGGCGGACCTCGCCGGCGAGCGGATCGTCTGGGTCGGGGACGTGACGGTGACCCCGGACGGCGCCCCGTCCGCGGGCGACGCGGTCGGGCCCGCCCGGATCCGGGTCGGCACCGAGTCGGCCAGGGTCGAGCTCGTGTGGCCGGTGGAGGCGAGCGTGATGCTCGTCGAGGTCACCCTGCCCTGCCGCCCGGTGGGGCAGCGCACCGAGGAGAACGAGGGCCTCGACGGTCAGGTGCATCTCGAGGCCACCGAGGCGGGCGCCGTGGCACGGATCCGCCCCTACCCGGGGCTGCCCTCCGTGGCCCTTCGCTTCAACGGCGCCGTGGCCCTCGCGGGACCCGGCACCTGGCGCAAGGGGATCCTCACCCTGGACCGCCGCGGTGACGCCTCCGCGGAGGACCGCTACTCCCCGGGCACGTTCGTCGTCCGCCTCCCGCAGGGGGCGACGAGCCTCCGGCTGACGGCCGAGGTGGAGGCCGGGCTCTCGCCCGCCGCCGAGGCCGCGCCCCGGACCGACCCGCGCGGGCTGCTGGCCGAGCTGCTCGCCGCGCCCGGGCTCGCGCTCGAGTCGGGGTGGACGCCGGACCAGGTCGGCGGCTGGATCGGCCGGCACGCGGCGGCGGTCGCGGCGGACCTCGCGGCGGCGAGGGCCGAGGGCCGGCGCGCGGCGCCGGACGACCGCGCGCTCTGGCTCGGGCGTGCCTGCCAGCTGCTGCTCCGTAACCTGCGCGGGACGTGGGGACCGCTGACCTACCGCGGGCTCGTGGAGGACGCGTTCCTGCCGACGATCCGCGGGATCGCGGCCGACCTGTGCGCCGTGGAGGGCGAGGCGTCCCGGGACGCAGACTCCCCGGGCGTTGGGGCACTCCGCGGCTCCCGTCGCTGGTACGAGGTCCTCACCGGCGAGGACGGGCCGGGGCGGGACGCCGTCGCCGTCGAGGCGGGGGCCCTGCTCCACCAGCTCTTCGTCTTCGAGGAGCAGCTCTGCCGGATGGTCGCGGACGAGGCCGGGGCCCAGCGGGCCGCGGCCCGCGCGCTCGAGTCGCGGCGCTGGTTCCAGCGCGCGTACTGGCTGCCGACCCCCAGGCGCCTCGCGGACCTGGAGGTGGAGCGTGCGGACCCCCACAGCGGGGCGGCCCTGGGGCTGCGCCCCGGCATGCTCATCGCAGCCTCCCTGGAGGGCGCCCCCCTGGACCCGGCCCAGCGCCGGGCGATCGTGGCGGCCGCGGACGAGCGGCTGCTCACGCCCCACGGGGTCCGGGCCATGGATCGCGCCGACCTGGACTTCCGGCCCGGGGCGCTGGCGGACGGGGCGATCTGGCCCTGGCTCCTGGGCGTCCACGCCGAGGCGTCGATCCGCTCCTTCGGTCGGGACCGCGGCCGCCTCCGCTTCCAGGAGGCCATGCTCGAGGCCGCCGACGGCGCCCCCGAGGCCTGGCGCGAGGGCGCGGACGGCGGGCTCGTGCCGGCCGGGGACCTCTGGTTCGCCCCGGCCGCCGGTGAGTCGGTGCGCGCCTTCCACCTGCTCTCCGAGGTCCTCGGGGAGGACGAGGCCGGATGAAGGTCCTCGTCCTCGGCTGGGAGTACCCGCCCGCGGTCGCCGGCGGGCTGGGCGCCGCGTGCCACGGCCTCACCACGGGGCTCGCGGACCTGGGCCACGACGTGACCCTCTGCACCCCGGCGGACGGCGAGCCCGTGGACCCCGCGCCCCACCCCGGCGTGCGGCGCGTGGCCCTCGGCGGAGAGCGCGGGCTCGCGCCCTTCCGGCCGGGGGCGGTCCTCGACCCCTACGCGGTGGACGGAGCGCCTCCCGCGGCCCCGGCGGACGCCCCCGGTTCCGCGGCGCCGGAGCCCGCCGGGCCCGCGCCCTCGGGGAACGCCCACGCGCGGTCCGCGAAGAAGCTCTACGGCGCCGACCTCTCGGCCGCCATCCAGCGCTACTCCCGCGAGGCCGTGGCGCGCCTCGGCGACCTGGACTTCGACGTGGTGCACGCCCACGACTGGATGACCTTCCCCGCGGCGCTGCGCCTGCGGTTCGCGCGCCGGCGGCCGGTCTGCCTGCACGTGCACTCCACGGTCCTCGACCGGGGCGGCAGCGCGGACCCCGGCCCCGTGGGGTCGATCAGCGCCGTGGAGCGCGCGGGCCTCAGGACCGCGGACCGGATCTGCGCCGTGAGCGGCTACACCCGCGACCTGCTGGCGAGGGAGTACCGCATCGACCCGCGGCGCATCAGCGTCGTGCACAACGCCGCGCCCGCGGCGGAGGGAGCGGCGCCCGTCGCCCCCTCGGCGGCAGGGCTCCCGGGCGACGCCCCGACGGTCCTGTTCGTCGGCCGCCTCACCCGTCAGAAGGGCGTCGGCTTCCTGCTCCGTGCGGCCGCGCGCGTGCTGGAGGCCCGGCCCGACGCGCGCTTCGTGGTGATGGGGGAGGGCGACGAGCGCGCGCGCATGATCGAGATGGCGGCGGCCCTCGGCATCGGGTCGCGCGTCTTCTTCGCGGGCGGCGTGAGCTCCGCGCTGCGGGACCGGGCGTACGCCGAGGCCAGCGTCTTCGTGCTCTCCTCCGTGTCCGAGCCCTTCGGGCTGACGCCCCTCGAGGCCCTGCGCGGCGGCGCGGCGCCGATCCTGTCCGACGCCTGCGGCGTGCGCGAGGTCCTCCCCTCCGCGCCGGTGGTGCCGCCCTGGGACGCCGCCAAGCTCGCGGCCACCATCGTCGACCTGCTCTCGGACGAGGCGCGCCGCCAGGACCTCGTGGCGCGCGGCCGCGCCGAGCTCGACGCGCTGACCTGGGCCAGCAGCGCCCGCCAGCTGGAGGCCGCGCTGGAGGAGGCGCGCTCCACCTCCCGGAGGAGGACCCCCGCATGACCTCGATCGTCTACTACTTCCAGGTGCACCAGCCCTACCGGGTGCGCCCGTTCCCCTACGAGGCCATCGGCGCCGGCGAGGGGCCCTGGGACGACTGGCTCAACGAGGACGTGGCCAAGCGCGTCACCGAGAAGTGCTACCTGCCCATGAACCGGCAGCTCCTGCGCGCGGTGGAGCGGACCGACGGGCGCTTCCGCTGCGCGTTCTCCGTCTCGGGCACGGCCATCCGGCAGCTCGCGGACTGGGCGCCGGAGGCCATTCAGAGCTTCCGCGACCTGGCGGACACGGGGGCCGTGGAGTTCCTGTGCGAGACCTCCCGCCACAGCCTCGCGGCGCTCGCGGACCCGGAGGAGTTCAGGGCGCAGGTGGACGAGCAGCGGGCGCTCCTCGAGGAGCACCTCGGGGTCCGCCCGACAGCCTTCCGCAACACGGAGCTCATCACCGACGCGAGCGTGGCCCGTCAGGTCAAGGACCTGGGCTTCGAGGTCCTGCTGGCGGAGGGTGCCGACCAGCTCCTCCACGGGCGCACGGCCCAGGCCCTCTACGGGATGGCCGGCGCGGACGACTTCCCCCTGATGCTGCGCGACTTCCCGCTCTCGGACGACATCGGGTTCCGCTTCAGCAACCGGGACTGGGAGGGCTACCCCCTGCTGGCGCCCACCTTCAACGGCTGGCTGGAGGCCCTGCCCGACGACCGCCCGTTCGTCGGCCTCTTCATGGACTACGAGACCTTCGGGGAGCACCAGTCCGTGGACACCGGGATCTTCGACTTCATGGACGCCATGGTGGACCTCGCCGTGGAGTCGGATCGGCTCGACTTCGCCACGCCCACGGAGGTGGCGCGGCGCGAGTCCGTGGTCGAGTCCCTCGAGTACCCGCGGCCCATCTCCTGGGCGGACGAGGAGCGCGACGTGTCGGCGTGGCTGGGCAACCACATGCAGCGCTCCGCCCACGAGGCGATCTACGCCCTCGGCCCGGCGGCGCGGGCCTGCGGCGACCCCGAGCTGCTCAACAGCTGGCGGGACTTCACCACGTCGGACCACGTCTACTACATGTCCACGAAGTGCGCGACGGACGGGGACGTCCACGAGTACTTCAGCCCCTACCCGAGCCCCCACGACGCGTACCTGAACGTCATGAACGCGCTGGAGGACCTCCGGCGACGGCTGGGCGCGAGCTGAGCCCGACCGGTCGGCCTTCGCCAGCCCCACGAGTGGCGGCGCCGGCGGGTTCGAGAGAGCTCGCCGCGCCGGTCCGAGAGGGGCCGAGCTGGCGAGGCCGGTTGAGAGAGGGAGGGCCGACCAGGAGGCCCAACCAGGAGGCCCGGTCGGAGGGCGGGCGGCCTCCGCTCGAACCATGGCGCGGGAAGCGCGGCGTACGGATCGGACCCCGGCCCCGCCCGTCCTAAGATCTGGCCATGCTCCTCGCCCTCGCCCTGTCCCTGCTCACCGCGGCGCCCCAGTCCGGCGCCGCCTTGGGGGGTGATCCCCTCGAGAGGTCGGAGGGTGTGGCGGCGGCCGTTGCGGCGCGGGTCCGCGCCCTGGACGAGGCCTTCCGCGCGGCCGGCGATCCCCTGGAGGCGGACGGCGCGGAGGCGTGGATCGACGGGGACGCCCGGGCGGTGCTCGGCCCCGGGCCCGAGGTGGTGGCCCGGTGGGCGGCGCCCGACGCCCCGCGTCCGGTGCAGGTCGAGCGGTGGGCGGAGGCGCCGCTCGTGATGGACGACTCCACCGGGCCCGAGGACGCCGCCGACGACGTGCGCGCCGCCTTCGAGGCCGTGGCGGAGGCGCTCGGCGGCGCGCCCGACCGCGCGGCCGAGGTGTCGGTCAAGGCGGTGACCCCGGGACCCGGCGGCACCTTCGACGTGCGCCTCCGCGTCCGGCACGCGCGGCGGACGCCCGGGGTGGACGCGAGGGTGGGAGCGGTGTCCGCGCGGTCCGTGTGGACCCTCCGGGTGGCGCTCGACCGCGCCCCGTCCGACGGGAGCGCCGGCGACGTCCGGCTCCTGGCCTGGGCCGGGGGCGTGGTGGATCGGGTGGAGGCGCCGCAGGGCGCCGCCTTCGAGGACGTGACCGGCGTGGCGCTCGGCGGGAGCCCCGCGGCTGGCTGGCTCGGCGAGTCGATCATGTCCCTCAGGGACCGGCTCGACGTGGACGTGGGCGTCGGGATCCTCGGGCACCACGGCGTCGCCGTGGCCGACGTGAACGGCGACGGGCTGGAGGACCTCTACCTGTGCCAGCCCGGCGGCGTGCCGAACCAGCTGTGGGTGCGGCTCCCCGGCGGCGGCTTCCTGGAGGCGGCGGCCGCGGGCGGCCTCGACCTCGTGGACGCGACCACCAGCGCCCTGTTCGTGGACCTCGACGGGGACGGGGACCTGGACGTGGTCCTGGGGCTCGGCACCGGCGTGGTCGTGCTCGCGCGGACCGACGGGGGGTACCGGGAGGCGGCGCGCTTCGAGCGCGCCGGGATCACGAGCCTCGCGGCAGCCGACGTGAACCTGGACGGCCGCCTGGACGTCTACGCCTGCGCCTACGCCAATCCCTACGACGGGACGACCTTCCCGCTCCCGTACCACGACGCGGAGAACGGGCAGCAGAACCTCCTCCTCGCCAACGTCACGGAGGAGCCGGACCGCCTGCTGCTCGGGGACGCCACGGCGGAGGCGGGGCTGGACGTGGGCGGCGCCCGCTTCAGCTTCGCGGCCACCTTCGAGGACGTGGACGACGACGGGGACCCGGACCTGTACGTGGCGAACGACTTCGGGCGGAACGCCCTGTACGTGAACAACGGCACGGGCTTCTTCCTGGAGGAGGGCGCGGCCCGCGGCGTGGAGGACGTGGCGGCCGGGATGGGCGCCGCCTTCGCGGACCTCGACCGCGACGGCCGGGTCGACCTCTACGTGAGCAACATGGAGTCCTCCGCCGGGCGGCGCATCACCGGTCAGGCGGGCTTCCAGGAGGGGGCGGGCGACGGCGTCCGCGCCCTGTTCCGGCGCCACGCCAAGGGCAACACGCTCTTCCTGCGCGACGAGGACGGGGGCTTCGTGGACTCGGGGCTCGCCACGCGCGGGCAGTGGGCCTGGGGCGCGATCCCCACGGACCTCGACGGGAACGGCTGGCTCGACCTGTTCGTGCCCAACGGCTTCATCTCCGCGGAGCGTCCGGGGGCCCCCGACCTCTGAAGCTCGTTCTGGCGGCACGTGGTGTCGCGCTCACCGCTCACCGACGCGGCCGAGGAGGGCGCGGAGCGGGACCGTTACCTCGAGGGCTGGGCGCGGCTCAACGCGAGCATGCGCCGCGGGGAGCCCTGGAGCGGCGGGGAGCGGAACGCGGCGTTCCTGAGCTCGGGGGGGGCGAGCCTCGATCTCGTGGACGCCGCCCCGGTGCTCGGCCTCGACCACCCCGACGACGGCCGCAGCGCGGTCCGCATGGACGTGGACTTCGACGGGGACGACGACCTGATCGTCTCGAGCCGGACCGCCCCCCGGCTCCGCATCCTCGCCAACCGGCTGGCGGACGGGGCGGAGCACCTCGGGGTGCGGTTGGTGGGGACCTCCTCCAACCGGGACGCGGTGGGGGCGGTGGTCCTCGCCACGGCGGTCGGGGCCGAGGGCAGCGAGCCCGGCGGCGCGACCCAGCGCCGGACGCGGACCGCGGGCTCGGGCTACCTGGCCCAGTCCTCCGCCTGGCTGCGCTTCGGCTTCGGGCCCGGCGGCCGGCGGGCGCGCCGCGTGCGCCTCCAGGTGCGCTGGCCCGGGAGCGTCGACCTCGAGGACTTCGGCGAGGTGCGCTGCGGGCGCCGCTACGTGCTCGTGCAGGGCAGCGGCGCGGCCAGCGAGTCGGCGCCGCCGGACGCCCTCGTCCTCACGTCCTCGCCGCTCGAGGCCCCCGCCGGAGCTGGCGCCGGCGAGGACGGCCGCCGCCGGCTGGTGCTCCCGTCCCCGACCTCCATCCCGAGCCTCGACGTGCGCTCCGCCGCCGGACGCTCGGGCCGGATCTTCGGGCTGACGCCCACCGGGCCCCGGGGGACCGGGCGCAACACGGTGATCGTGGTCTGGGACTCCTCCGAGCCCGGCGCCGTGGGCTCGCTCGGCGACCTGCCCGCCCTGGTGGCGGAGGCGGGCGGGAGCGGGGCCATGCTGGTCGCGGTGGACCTGGCGGCGGCGGACGACGACACCCTCACCGCCGGGGCCGCGCAGCTCGGCGCGGTGGGCTGGTCCGGGGACGCCCTCGCGCCCCTCGGGGAGACGGCG
>JASFWR010000102.1:0-9996 GCA_050049155.1 Planctomycetota bacterium
GTCGAGGGGCTCCACGGAGAGGGTCAGGCGCCGGCCGGCGGTGTCCTCGGGCAGGGCCTCGATGCGGGCGTCGTGGCTCCGGCCCGCCTCGGCCGCGGGGACGTCCGCGGTCCAGAGCGGCTCCTCCGTGCCGTCGCGGTCGACCAGGGAGACGGTGAAGCGGGCGCCCTGGGCCGCGCCCTTCGCGAGCCGGACGGCGTCGCCGTCGACCTCCACGCGCTGGTCCTTCAGCCCGTAGGCGAAGCGGACGCTGGCGCCGCCGTCGTCCGGGTGCAGGGACCAGCCGACGCTCCCGGGGAAGGCGAGCTGCAGGCTGCGCCGGCTGTCGCTCTGGACGCGGAGCTCGCTGGCGCTCACGGGCTCGCCCGCGACGGGCGGGGGGGAGAGGACGTCCTCGAGCAGCGCGCTCGAGCTCACCGGGTAACCGACCACGAGG
Organism: Planctomycetota bacterium; assembly: GCA_050049155.1. Classification (GTDB taxonomy): domain Bacteria; phylum Planctomycetota; class UBA1135; order UBA1135; genus Saltatorellus. The sequence continues at coordinate 437 of JASFWR010000102.1, forward strand.
GAGCGAGGCGTCTTCGCGCCCGCGGCCAGCATCACGTGCAGGCCGCGGGCGTCGATCAGGACGTCCCCGATCTCCAGCGAGTCCAGGGGCCGCTCCTGCTGGTTGACTCGGAAGGCGTCCTGGGGCCGACCGATGGCCTCGAGCATCTCCAGGGACCCGCTGACGCCGTGACCGGCCGGCGGGATCTCCAGGGGCGTCCGCCAGAGGACGCCGACGAAGCGCTCGCCCGGCGTCGCGGCGCGCAGGGAGAACTTGGCCCGGGAGAGGTCGCGGTCCACGAGCCAGACGGTCTCCGCCCCGAGCAGCTTGGGCACCGCGGTGTCCTCGCCGGGCATGCCGAGGTCCACCCGCGACGTCGGCCGTTCGAAGAGCCGGTGGGGGACGTCGGCGGAGGATTCCATGGCCTCGACCGAGCCGTCGCCGCAGGCCGTGAGCGAGCTGGCCGCGCCGAGGAGGACGAGGGAGAGGAGCCCGCGCGCGCTCGGTGCGTACGCCGGCCCGTTGAAACCGAGGAGCAGCTTCAAGGGAAGGAGAGGAAGGAGGAGGAAACGCGTTCACGCCCTGCGGGCGCTCCGGCGAGGTTTCAGCATATACCGCGCAGCGGATCACGTGCGCGGAAGCGCGGACCCGGATCGAGACCCTCGCGCGCGCGCCGGTCCGGCTGCGGCGCGGGCGACGACGACGACGCGCCGCTGGCGCCGACTCCGCGACCGACGTGACGATTGCGAGGTCCCGTCACTGCGAGTGGGTCGCCCGCGCGTCGAAGCGGGAGCCGTGCCTGCGAACCTCGTTCCTGGACACGCCTGCGGCGTCGAGGTCGTGGTTTCTCCGACCGAGGCACGTGGGCGCGAGCGGGCGCGCGCGACCTCGACGCGGCTCACGAGCTCGTCGCTCGCGGCCCTCGGGTTCCACGGCGGGCGGGCAGCGCCCCCGAGGCTCGCCGCCGGAGCCCGGCCCATGGGGATTCCCCGAGGGTGCCCAGCTTCGAGGTCTCGAGAGGGCTCCAGGCGGAACCTGAGCGCGAGGTTGATCGTTCCTTCGCGTGGTGAGCGGTTCCAATGGAGGCGCTTCCCCATCGACCACCATGCACATCAGAGCTCTCTCAACCCTCCTCCTCGCAGCGGCGGCGGCGACGCCCCTCGCCGGAGCGCACGAGTCCCGCTACACCGGCCTCCGGCACGCGCACCAGCTGCCCCGCGCCCTCGACCTCGCCCGACAGGAGGCGCGCTTCGTGCTCGTGCACGTGGGGGACGGACCGGAGGACGGCCTGCCCTACTTCCGCTGGCCCGACCGGGGCTCGGCGCGGCTCGTGGACGCGCTCGTCCGCGAGACCGTCGTGTGCGAGGTCGACCTGAACCTCCACGGGGACGCGCTGCGCACCGTGGGCGCCGCGCCGATGCCCGGGGCGATGCTCCTGCTCGCGCCCGACGGCGCGGTGGTGGGGCGGCACCCGAGGGGGACCTCCCTCGACGCGCTGCTCGCCGCCGAGTGGAGCGACCTCTACGGGGACGGCGCCCGCGCGCGCGTGCTCGCGTACCTGACGGGGGAGGGTGCGGCGGACCCCCTGGCCCGGGAGCGCTGGGCGGCCTTCCTCACGGCGAGCGGCGAGCTCGCGGAGGCCGCGGAGCTCTACGAGCGCGCGGTGGGGGACGGCCTCGACGCGGCGAGCCCCATGGCCGTCGCGCGCCGCGCCCTGGCCCTCGGAGAGCTGGCTTCGCTGGCGGAGCGGTCCCCGGAGGCCGCCGCCGCGCTGGCGCGAGTGAAGGCGCGCATGACCGCCCTCGTCACGAACACGCTGACCGGTGAGCCGCGCCTCGCGACCGAGCTCGCGGGGCTCATGGAGCGCCTCGGGGAGGGGGACCAGCTGGTCCGCCTGTTCCTCGGACTGGAGGAGGAGAACCGCGCGCGCTTCGGGCTCTTCGACGGCGCGTTCGAGGGGCTCCTCGCGGGGGGGCACTACGAGGCCATCGCGCGGACGTCGCACCCCGAACGAGCCTTCGCGGGGGAGCTCGCCCACGTCCGGCGGCTCGCGGTCTCGAGGCCCGGCATGGCGGCCGGCGGGGACGGCCGCGGCACGGCGCGCTTCGCCGCCGCGCGGGGCGCGGGGTACGTGGAGACCCTGGCCGGCCTGGGCCGCACGGACGCTGCGGTGCGGCTCGCTGTCGAGCTGATGGAGTGGAACGGCTCGGCCGCCACGCACCGCCTGCTCGTGGACGGCGTTCAGCGCAGCGGTAACCGCGAGGTGGCCGCCGCGGTGGCGCGGCTCGCGCCCGCCGGCGACGGTGAGCCCGTCGGGCTCCAGGGACAGGGCCAGGGACAGGAATCGGGGAACTGAGGAGCAGCACCATGTACGGCAAGATCATCACCCTCGTCCTCCTGGCGGCCGCGCCCGCCGCGGCGCAGTCCTCGCGCGTCGTCGCGCTCCCGGACACCCAGAACTACTCGCGGTCCTACCCGCAGATCTTCACGGCGCAGACCCAGTGGGTCGTCGACCGCTTCGTCCCCGACGGCATCGCCTTCGTCAGCCACCTGGGGGACGTGGTCAACGACGCGGGGACCAGCGCCCAGTGGGTGATCGCGGCGGACGCCATGCGGCGGCTCGACAGCGCGGACGTGCCCTACGGGACCTGCCCCGGCAACCACGACTTCCGCTACCCCGGCTCCTTCTTCGACCCCCTGGCCACGAGCTACCGGGCCAACTTCGGGCCGCAGCTGTTCGGGGACGAGCCCTGGTACCGGGGCCACTCCCCGAGCGAGCTCTCGAGCTACCAGATCATCGAGGTCGACGGGCGGGAGATCCTCTTCCTGCACCTCTCGGTGGAGACGCCCCCGGACGAGCTCGTCTGGGCGCAGTCGGTCCTGAACGCCCACCGTGACCTGCCGACCTGGGTCACGACCCACCGGTACCTGTTCAAGTGGGGCCCCCTGGGCGCCGGCCGCTACGACGACTTCAACTACTTCTTCGAGCCGCCCTACGTGCCCAACGGGGTCCGGGCCGTGGACTTCTTCGACAACTTCGTCGCCGCCAACCGCCAGATCTTCCTCGTGCACTGCGGGCACAACGACGGCGAGCACCGGCAGATCGGGACGAACGACTTCGGCCTCCCGGTCCACGAGGTGCTGGCGGACTACCAGACGACCTTCGGCAACGGCGGGAACGGCTGGCTGCGGACCCTGGACTTCGACGTCGCCAACCAGCGCATCGAGGTCCAGACCTACTCGCCCTACCTGGACGACTTCCGCACCGGCGGCGACAGCCAGTTCACCCTCGACGTGGACTTCGACGCCTACGTGTCCGGGGGCCTCGCCCTGCGCTTCAAGGACGGCGTGGGGGGCTACCAGGGCACCCGCGACACCTGGGTCAACGAGGACGACCCCGGGCGCTCCTACGGCGGCGACGCCACGGTCATCGTCGACAACGACGTGGCCAACAGCATCTTCACCGACCGCGAGGGGCACGGCCTGATCAAGTTCGGGGACCTGTTCCAGCCGACCCCGGCGGAGGGGCAGCCGGCGCCGACGCGCATCCCCACCAACGCCCAGGTGACCCGGGCCACGCTCACGCTCAACCTCGCGGACGACACGGACGTGTTCGACCCGGCCTTCTTCGTCTACCGCATGACGACGCCGTGGTCGGAGGGCTCCACCTGGAACGCCCTGGGCGGCGGGGTGGACGTGGGCGTCGACACGGCGCCCGGGCTGCTCGGGAGCTTCCAGGGGGACAACGACCCCTCCTTCGAGACGGCCCGCAGCGTCGACGTGACCGCCGCCGTGGCGGCGTGGCTCGCGGGCGCGCCCGTGGAGGGCTTCGCGATCCTCCCGGAGGACCTCGCCTTCAACGACGACGGCATCGAGATCCGCAGCCGCGAGGACGGGAGCTCGACCCTGCGCCCCAGCCTCGACGTGGAGTTCACCTACGAGCCCACCAACGTCCCGCCGACCGTGGACCAGACCCTCGCGACGAGTGAGGCCACGGTGTTCCAGCACGAGGAGGTGGTGCTGACCGCCGCCGCCACGGACCCCAACCCGCTCGACCCCCTGGTCTTCGCCATCAACGGCGTGGACGTGGGCTTCGCCACGGGCTCCGGGGCCCTCGAGCACCGGGTGCGCTTCGACCTGCCCGGGACCTACACCTTCACGGCCACGGTCCGGGACGAGGCGGCCCAGGTGCCGGCGGGCGCCGTGACGGTCCAGGTCCTGCCCCGTGAGACCACCGGCACCTTCGATCCCGTCACCGGGACCATCAAGCACGCGAGCCGCTGACGGTCCCCCCCCGGGGGGGAGTCGATGCTGGTGAGGGGGCGAGCGCGGATCAGGCGCAGGCCGGGGCGCCGTGGCGTCCCCGGCCGCGGCGACCGATCCGCGGGCAGCGCTAGGATGGGAGCGCCGGTCTCCGGCCCACCATGGAACCCGCTGCCCTCCGCGAACCCGAGCGCTCGGCGGCCCGCCTGCGGCCGTTCTCCCTGGGCGCGCAGCGGGTCCGCCTCGCGGAGGCCTCGGACTCGGACGCGATCGCGGCGCTGAACCACCGGACCTTCGTCCAGGAGCTGGGCCAGTACGAGGACGACGGCAGCGGCGCCCGGGTGGACCGGTTCCACGCCAAGAACCGCTACCTGCTCTGCGAGCGCGGCTGGGCGCAGGTCGCCACCCTCGGCGAGGTGTCCGACGCGGACCTCGAGGACCTGCTCGCAGCGCTCCGCTGATCCACCCGGACGCCGGCCTCGACCGCGGGAGCGCGCCGCAGGCTCAGCGTGCGTCGTCCGCCGGGTCGCAGCAGCCCCGGCCGCGCAGGGCGGTCACGTGAGCGGTGACGAGGAGCACGCCCCCCGCCATGGTGAGCAGGCTCGCGAGGGGGACGAAGACCCGCGAGTCCTGGACCGAAGCGCAGCACTCGTCGACGCACCCGTTCCCCAGCTGGGGCCCCTGCTGTGTCCCCTGCTGGGTCGCGAGCCAGTCGGGGCAGGGGAGGTCCACCCCGACGGTCTGGGCCCAGGCGGACCCCGGGACCATCAGCCCGAGCACGATGAGGGTGCAGCCCACGGTCGCCAGCGCCGAGAGGATCCTCCTGACCCCGGGCCGCTGGTGGCGCATGTTGCGCCGCAGCAGCGAGATCGCCGCGGGGAGCGAGACCGCCGCGAAGGCCCAGTGGGTCGCCGGGGAGGTCCAGAGACCACCGACGAGGGGGGCGAAGGCGAGCACCACCGGCGCCGCCATGCAGTGGATCGCGCAGATCCCGGCGGCCAGGACGCCGAGGCGGTCCGCGACGTGGGGTGAGACTCGCATGGTTTCGATCGGGCGGCCTGGAGCCGGCCCCCTCTCAGTCGTCGAGGCACGCCCGCTGGGCACGGACCCAGCGGAGGCGGCGAGCTGCGGGCTCGAAGGTGGCGTCCATCGCCGTACGGGCGAGGGGATGCCGCTCGGCGAGGTTCGGTTCCACGGCATCCCGGGTGATCCGCCCGCGACGTCGTGCGCCGCCGCCCGGGCGTGGAGCCCGAGGGTGGGCCTCGGTTCGACTCACCGCGGCCGTGGGACCACGGAGAGCGCCTCTTTCAGAGCCGCCCTGGCCCGGGAGGTTCTGGACCGAATCGTCCCCACGGGGACCTGGAGCCGCTCCGCCGCCTCTCGATAGGTGTAGCCCCTCCAGGCGACGAGCTCGAGGACCTCCCGATGCTCCCAGGTCAGCCGGGCGGCAGCGGCTGCGACGTGGCGCACCTCGTCTCGCTCCGCGGCGCTCGCCGCCGGGTCGGCGGCGGCGCCCTCGGGGTCCATCGGGCAGCACCGGCCGCCTCGGTCGTGGGCGGCGAGGGACTCGTGGTCGGAACGCCTGCGGGAGCAGCGGAGGATGTGCAGGCACGAACGCCGGACCAGCGAGAGGAGCAGCGGCAGCGGATCCTCGGGGAGGTCCGGGTAGGACCACGTCCGGAGCAGCGCCTCCTGAACGGCGTCCCAGGCGAGGTCCTCCGAGGGGAGGATCCGCCGCGCGGCCCGGTGGAGGGCAGGGACGTGCCTCGACACCGCCTCCTCGAAGGCGCGGTGCCGAGGCCTGCGGGCACGGTTCGTGGCTTCTCTCATGACGGCGTGGTCCCCTCGGGCGATCGGGCTGAGCTGGCGCCGCGGAGCGGACGTCCGGGAAGCTCCAGCAGCGCGAGCAGGCTAGCTCTGCCCCGGGTTCGACGGATGTGCAAGTGACCAAGGTGCGTGACGGGTCCGAGCGCAGCCGCTGAGCGAGCGGCGCTCGCGCGGAGCATCGCTGAGGCGACACTTGCAAGGTTGATCAACTCTCCGCGGTCCGATCGGTCATGCTCTGCGGGTGATGTCCAACGACGACGCGTCCCGCCAGCTGCCCGAGTGTGTCCCGGGGGAGCACCCCGAGCGCGCCCGCGCCGCGATCCCGGACCGGGCGTTCACCGGCGCGGTGTCCCTCTTCAAGGCGCTGGCGGACGAGCAGCGGCTCCGGACGCTCGCCTTCCTCAGCGAGGGCGAGTCCTGCGGGAGCGAGATCGCCGCAGCCTTCGACGAGCCGCTGTCCACCGTCTCCCATCGGATGAAGCTGCTCGAGGGAGCCGGGCTCGTCACGCGGCGCCGCGCCGGTCGGCACGTCTACTTCAGCCTCCTCGACGACCACGTCCTGAGCCTGGTCCACGACGCCCTGGAGCACGCCCAGGAGTGAGCGGGGCCCGGGCGGCGGGGGACCACCCGACGGCGCCGGGCGGCCGCGGGGCGGCCATCCGGGGGCCGCGCCCCAGGGGGTGCCCCTCGATCAGGCCGTCCGAGTCAATCGGCGGTCTCGTCCCCGGCGGCCTCGCCCTTCTGGCCGAGGCTCTCCCTGCCCTCGTGGATCTCCTTGGCGCTGTGGAGGAGGTGGGGGAGGACCGAGATGACCTGGGTCACCGCGAACAGGGCGATGCCGTGGTGCGCGCCGATGTGGTCGGCGTCCTCCGCGATCTCGAGACTGGCCGTCACGAGCAGGATGAGGCCGGAGACGAGGGACAGGTACGGGTTCTCGGCGATGGCCTTGAGCATGGGATCGGTTCGGGGGCGTGGGTCGTGCCTTGCGCTCGAGGAGCGCCGTTCCCGCAGAGCATGAAAGGACCGAAGGGTCACCGCACGGACGAGCGCGAGGGAGTGCTCACCCGCGCGTCGTCGAGGCGCCGTGACCGCATGGAGCCCGGGACCTCGCCCGGGGCACCGCGCGGAGCCCTCCCGCCGAGCGTTCCCGATCGGGGTCTCGCCCGGGTCCACGGGGGGCGTCGGGGGCGCCCCCGGAGGACCACGTCCGGGTCCGCCGGAGGCGCTGGCGAGTCATGCGGTGGGCACGGAGACGAGCGGGGCCGTGGGCCGGGGGCGAGCGCGGTAGGAGCAGACACGCCCCGGGCGCCCGGACGGGCTCTGGCCCCTCGCCGTGGTGCAGGTCCTGGGGTGGCCCCAGGAACCCGGTGATGTCGCCCCTCTGCCCTCGGGGCGAACGAGCACAGCCAGGGCGCACCGGGGAACCGTGGCGAGGTCCAGCCGCCACCCCAGGGACCACCTCGACGCAGGGCGGGGGGGCGAGCCACCCGGCGACATCGAGGATCAGGAGCCTCAGCCGATCGGACCGGCGCTCCGGTCCGAGGGGCTCGGCAGGCGTCGATCGACGTCCCGCCGGTCGCGGCTGCCCCCGAGGATGGTCCCGCCGATGGTTTGAAGCATGCCTGCGAGGGTTCCAGCGGCGCCCTCTCCGATCCGTCCGACGACGGCCACGGGGCCCTTGGAGTCGACCTTCGCCTCGACATCGGCGTCGAGGGGGTCGTGGAAGTCGTCGGAGATGGTGCGGCCCATGGCTGGTGCGATTCAGGTCTCTCGCCCCTGGTGGAGAACGGCCACCGCGGACGCGAACGAGTGGGCGGGAGCTTAAGAGCCAGGCTGCACCGGAGCCGTGTCGCGGATGCGTCGGGCGAGGAGCTTCACGAACTCTTGTCCTCCGTCGACGCATCGAGGAAACCTCACGTCGCCCGCGGCTCGTCGAGCGGCTCCGATCTGGAGGGGAGCGCTCCACGCGCTCCACTGGTCGGAGCTCAGCGCGCACGTCACGTACTGGCCGCGCTGGTCCTCGTGCCGTGCGCCCGTCGTGAGGACAGCGAGCCAGGTCCCCTCCGCGAGGCGCGCGCTGCCCGCCAGGTCGAGCGCTGGCAGTCTTCTCGCCACCCGCAGCTCCTTCCGTCACCGGCGGCGCCTGAGCATGAACGCCGGAGCGGAACCAGGTTGGAGACCAGCCGGATCATCGGCGTCGAGCGAGCGGCGCGTCCGCTCAGCCCCCGGTCTTGAACCAGGGCGAGATCTCGGCGGAGGCCTCGTTGGGGATCGACACCGAACCGGTCCACTGCCCTAGCTCGTCGTGACGGACCGCCACGGAGTGCTCGCGGGCCCGCAAGTCTCCCTTCAGGGCCGCTTCGCCGTCGGCGACGGTGATCCGCTGCGTCCTCCGCTCGCCGTGCCCCCACACGGTCACCTCGATCACGTCGCCGTCGGGCAGGTTGGGGACGCGGACGATCAGCTGACCCCATCCGGCGCCTTGGGGTAGCGTGCGGAACTCGAGGTGGACCTCCGTCGCGGGGGCCGCGAGGGTGGCCGCCACGTTGGGGGCGAGGGCGGGATGCTCACCGTGGACGGTCGAGCCCTGGACGAGGAGCTCTCCGCCCTCGTACCGAACCGCGAGCGGGAGGCGGAGCGGGTCCCTGTCCTTGCCCACCCCGACCTGGACCTGGAGATCGGTCCTGGCGTCGGCGGGACGGAAGGTCAGGTGGCCCGGGGCGACCGGGCGCCCGGCGTCGTCCGTGACGCGCGCGAACCGGGGCGACGTCGCGGGGGAGGCCACGACCTCGAGCTGCGTGACGGACCAGAGCGGCACGGCTCGGGATCGATACCAGTCGTTGCCGCTCGACACGATCGCGAAGACCTCCGACCCCGCGGCACCCCGGACGCCCTCGAACTCGGCCACCCCGTCGCCGTCCGTCCGCCCCTTCGCGACCTGGGCGAATCCACGCGTGGCGGCCGCGTCACCGCTCGCGCCTGCGCTGCGGCCCGTGCAGAGCCGGACCTGGACCCCCTCGACGGGCGCTGCCCGCTCGGCGATCACGAGGACACGGACCACCCGGGAGTCGATGACCTGGACGGTCATGGTCTGTTGCGCCTCCTCGAGCTCCCCGTGGGCGCTGTGGTAGTCGAGCGTCATGGACGGAACCACGGCCTCGACCTGACCGCGAGGCAGGCCCCTGACGGTCACCGGGCCGGCTGCGGAGGTTGGCATGAAGGTGCGGCCGCCGAACGGGCTCGCCGGCAGGGTCCCAGCGCCGGACGCGAGCTGGGATGCGAGGACGACCGCCTCCCACAGATCCCCGGGGCTCTCGGGGCCGCCGTGGGCGAGGAGCGCGAGGTCGGTTTCGAGCGGGAGTGCGTCGGACCCGAGGACGCGGACGGCGAGGTCCGTGCCCGCTTCGAGCGCGACGCTGAAGGGCGGACCCGGCCCGTCGCCCCCGACGGGGAGCCGGCGGGTCGCGCACCCGGGGCTCTCGACGATCAGG
>JASFWR010000103.1:0-9995 GCA_050049155.1 Planctomycetota bacterium
CGGGTCGGCGCTTCGGATCCGCTCCAGCGAGGCGGCGTGATGGGGGAAGCGGGAGACCACCTCCTCGCTGGTCCACGCCTCCGCCCGCGTCCCGCCCCACGCGGAGACCACGAGGCCGATCGGGACCTGGAGACGATCCTGGAGCTCGCAGGCGAAGAAGTACGCCACGGCGCTGCAGCGCAGGGCGTCGTTCCCGGAGGCCGCCCACCAGCGCGCGTCGCAGTCGTCCCGCGGCGCCTCCGCGGTGGTCTGCGGGATGTCGAAGAAGCGGACCTCGGGCCGGTCGAGCCCGGTGGTGCGCTCGTCGAGGCCGACGCTCTGCCGCGCCGCGGGGAGGATCAGGTCCAGGGTCCACTCCATGTTGGACTGCCCCGAGCACAGCCAGACCTCGCCGACGAGGACGTCCTCCACGTCGGCGGCCTGGTCGCCGGCTCGGACCTCCAGCCGGAACGGTCCGCCGGCCGCGGGCGTGGCGAGGGAGGCGCGCCAGCGCCCCTCGGTGTCCGCCGTCGCGCGGGCGGCGACCGCGCCGTCCCAGGACCCGCGGACGGAGACCTCCTGCCCCGGCTCGGCCCAGCCCCACACCGGGGCGGTGGCCTCGCGCTGGAGGACCATCCCGTCCGAGAAGACGGTGGGCAGGCGCAGCTGGGCCGCCGCGGCGGGCGTGAGGAGCAGGAGGGCGAGGGGGGAGAGCAGTCGGAGCATGGGGATCCTTGGAGTGGGCCGGCGCCACTCTACAACGGTCCGCGGGCGCTCTCCGCGCGGCGCCGCCCGGTCGCCCGAGCCGCCTCGCGATCCCCGAGCCGCTCGCGCGCGACCCGCGGCCTCAGCCGCGCCGGAAGCGGAGGCGGACCGCCACGGCGCCGGGCGCGTCGTCACGGCGGACGAGCTCGAGCGCGCCGCCCATGCGCTCCATCCAGCGCGCCGCGCGGTGGAGCCCGAGCCCGGCGCGGGTGCTGCCCCGCTCCCCCTTCTGGAAGGGCTCGACCAGCCGCTCGGGGTCCCGCACCGACCAGTCGCCGCCGCCGTCGAGCACGTCCACGGTCACCGAGTCGCCGGACGCCTCGACCACGGAGAGCTCGACCTCGGCGGCGTCGTCGCCGGCGGCCTCCCGGGTGTTGTCGAGGAGCGCCCCGAGGACGACGTCGAGGCCCGCCTCGCAGGCGAGGACCTCCACGGACCCCTCCGGCGTCCGGGCGCTGATGGGGCCACCACCCTCCTCGGCGACGCGCCCGGCGCGCTCGACCAGGCGGGCGCCGAGGTCGACCGCGGCGCACTCGCAGGGCGTGGTCTCGTCCGTGACGAGGGCGCGGCCGCCGTCCAGCAGCGCCGTCACCGCCCGGGCCGAGTCCTCGAGGCCGTCCAGCAGCCCCGCGGCCTCCGGGCCGACCGTGCGGCGCAGGGCGGCGAGGCGGAAGCTGTGGTTGGTCAGCCAGGACTTGGCGTCGTGGACCAGCTGGGCCGCCAGCTGGCGCGGGCTGCCGGGCTCGGTCGCGGGGCGAGGGGGGGCGGGCTGGGCCTCGTCCGCCCCGTCGCGGGAAGACCCGTCGCGGGAGGCCTCTTCGCCGAGCGCCGAGGCGATCCGGTCGGCGCTCACGGCGGCCTTGTCCACGAAGTCCACCGCCCCGGCGGCGCGGGCCGCGGCCGCGGTCCCCGGGTCGTCCAGGGCGCTGAGCACGAGCACCCGCGCGCCGCCGTCCACGAAGCGGCGCACGGTCGCCAGCGTGTCCTCGGGGGCGCTGTCCGGGAGCGTCAGGTCGAGGAGCACCAGGTCCGCGGCCCGCTCCCCGTGCAGCCGGAGCCCGTCGTCCATGCGGGTCGCGTGCTCCACGGACCCCACCCGGTCGCCCAGGCGGCCGAGGTGGGCGCGGAGGATGCGGGCGTAGACGGGGTCGTCCTCGACGATCAGCAGCCGGGCGGGTGCGGTGGGGGGCTCGCTCATGCTCGATCCAAGCTTAGTCCTGTGAGCGTCCGGACGCGCTCGTCGAGCCGGCAGGAAAGCCGCCGCGCCCCGGGGCGCCCGGAGAGGAATCCCCCCCGGGCGGGGGCCCGGGGGCGGATTCGCGGTACCCTCTCCCTCGATCCGCCGGGGACCTCTCGCGGCGGTCCCATCACCGACCAGCGCGACTCTTCCGGACGACAACCATGTGCGGCTTCATCGGCATCTTCGGCCCGGACGGGGTCGACGTGGCGCCTGAGATCTACGAGGGCCTCCTCGCCGTTCAGCACCGCGGGCAGGACGCGGCGGGCATCACGACCTTCACCGACCGCTTCAACGTGAAGAAGGGCTTCGGGCTGGTGGTCGAGGTCTTCGACGAGTCGAACATGAGCCGGCTCAAGGGCAACCTCGGCGTCGGCCACGTGCGCTACCCAACGGTGGGCGCCAACCGGAGCGAGGACGCCCAGCCGTTCCACCACACCTTCCCCATCGGCACCGCCATGGTGCACAACGGGAACGTCACCAACTACGTGGAGCTCTCGGACACGCGCTTCACGTCGAAGATGACGCGCCTGAACTCGACGTGCGACCTCGAGGTGATGCTGTACGTGTTCCAGCAGGGCCTCGCCGAGCGCTACAACGAGAGCGGCGGCCGGGTCACCGTGGACGACGTGTTCGACGCCGTGGCCCGCGTGTACCGCGAGGTCAAGGGGGCGTACTCGGTCTGCGCCACGATCGCGGACGTGGGCATGGTCGCCTTCCGCGACCCCTTCGGCATCAAGCCCGCGGTCTTCGGCCAGCGCACGGACGAGGACGGTGACTGGTTCGCCTGCGCCTCCGAGAGCGTCGTCCTCGACGTGAACGGGTACGAGCGGACCATCGACATCGGCCCCGGTGAGGCGGTCTTCGTGGACACGAGCCGCAAGGTCCACCGCCGCCAGGTGGGCGACAAGCCCCACCGCCCCTGCGTCTTCGAGTACGTCTACTTCGCGCGCCCCGACTCGTTCATCGACGACATCAGCGTCTACAAGACCCGCCACCGCTTCGGCGTCGCCCTCGCCCAGCAGTGGAAGGCGTCGGGCGCGCCCATGCCCGACGCGGTCATCCCCGTGCCGGACAGCTCCCGGGACGCCGCCCAGGCCTGCGCGGCCGAGCTCGGGGTGCCCTACCGCGAGGGCCTGGTGAAGAACCGCTACATCGGGCGCACCTTCATCATGCCCAACCAGAAGGCGCGGACCTCCTCGATCCGGCGCAAGCTCAACCCCATCCCGCTGGAGTTCGAGGGCAAGGACGTGATGCTCGTGGACGACTCCGTGGTGCGCGGCAACACCTCCCGCCGCATCGTGGAGACCGCCCGGAACGCGGGCGCGCGCAAGGTGTACCTCGGGGTCACGAGCCCCCCGCTGGTGGCGCCCTGCCCCTACGGCGTCGACATGGCGAGCAAGCGGGAGTTCATCGCCTCCGACCGCTCCGTGCAGGAGATCGCCGAGTCCCTGGGCGTCGACGAGCTGGTCTACCTGGACCGGGACGCCATGAACGAGGCGGCGCGGACCGGGAACCGGAAGATCGAGAAGTTCTGCAATGCGTGCTTCACGGGCGAGTACCCGACGCCCGACGTGACCCTCGACCGCCTGCGGATGATCGAGGCGGAGCGCGAGGAGCAGCGGGACAACGTCCCCGTCTGAGGGCCCCTTGCCCGGGCGGTGCTCGTCCGGGCGGGGCCGATCCGGTGGAGGTCACCGCGCGAGCAGCGGGGAGCATGGCCGCCGCTGGCCCGACCCCTCCCGCCGGCGCTCCGTCCTGGCTGGAGCGCGGCCCGTGACGTCGGACGCGGATCGCGCGGCTCCTCCTTCGAGGTGGCGCGAGCGGTCGGCCGGAGCTCCGGACGGGGCGCGGGGGGGGCGAGCCGTTTTGAGACCGGCCGCGACGCGCGCTGGGGCAAATCGAGGCACCGCCCGCGGAATGCGGATTCGCAGCGAGGTGCGGGGGTCACCAGGCCGATGAAGGCGGCCATCGAGGGTCCCCCCGTTCCCACGAGCCGCCCCACTCCGCCATGCAGAAGGTCCTCATCGCCGAGAAAGAACCCGAGGTCAGGGAGCACTACGCCTCCCTCGTGAAGGCCCTGGGGCACCGACCGCTGACCTGTGAGGACGCCATCGCGGCCCTCGACTGCGCCACCGCGCACCCCGAGATCGACGCCATCGTCATGGACCTCGACCTCCCCGGAGCCTGGGGGGAGCAGGTCCTCGAGGTCCTCTCGGGTCTCGATCACCTCGCGCAGGTCCCCATCATCGTCGTCTCCGCGCCCCGCTCGCGCACCGAGCTGATGCGGCTGCTGGTGATGGGCATGCACCAGTGGTTCGAGAAGCCGCCCGAGCCCGAGGAGCTCATGGGCGCCATCAAGACCTGCCTGGAGCGCAGCGCCGCCCTCGACATCTTCGACGTGGAGGGCCCCCTCTCGGCCGGCGACGCCGACCAGGGCTCCTGGCTGATGCACGCCTGACCGGCGCGCCGCGTCGCCGACGGCCCCTCGCTTCCTGCCGGAGGTGGGGGGTCGCGTCGTAGACTGCTGACGCTGCCCCGCCCCCTCCATGCGCGTCCTCATCACCTCGCCCGTCTTCCCCCCCGACCTCGGCGGGCCGGCGGTGTACGTCCCGAGCATGGGGCGGTTCCTGGTGGAGCGCGGCCACGAGGTGCGCGTGGTGGCCTTCTGCAGCGACCCCGCCCCGGCCGGCCACCCGTTCGAGGTCACCGCGATCCCGCGAGGCCCCCTGCCGGTCCGCTACCTGAGGGCCTTCCTGGCCGTGCTCCGCGCCGCCGGCTGGGCCGACGTGGTGTACGTGCAGGAGCACCTCGCCCTGCTGCACGTCCTGGCCGCCAGGCTGAGGCGGCGGCCGGTGGTGATCCGGATCATGGTGGACGGCGCCTGGGAGATCGCCCACCGCAAGGGGTGGGCGCAGGGGGACGACATCGTCACCTTCCAGGGGCGCTCCTACGGCTGGCGAGTCCGCCTCACCCGGTTCCTCCAGCGGCGGTGGTGGGCATGGACCTCCCGCATCATCTGCTGCTCCGAGTTCCTGCGCGGGATCCTCGTGGGCTCCCACGGCGTCGACGGGGACAAGGCGGTGACCGTGCTCAACGCCTACCACGGGCCCCGCGCCGCCGACGTCGCCGAGTCGAAGGGGGAGGCGCGCGCGGCCCTCGGCCTCGAGCCCGACCGGCGATACGCCCTCACGATCTGCCGCCTGATGGGGTGGAAGCGGGTCGACGGGATCATCCGCGCCCTCACCCGCCTCGAGGACGACGTGGTCCTCCTGGTGGCGGGGGACGGGGACATGGAGGTGCCCTGGAAGGCCCTCGCCCGGGAGCTGGGCGTGGAGGACCGCGTCCGCTTCCTCGGCAACGTCCCCCACGAGCGGATCCCGCTCCTGGTGCGCGCCGCGGACGTGTTCGTGCTCAACAGCGAGTACGAGGGGCTCTCGCACACGCTGCTCGAGGTGCAGGCGCTGGGGACCCCCATGGTGGCCAGCGGCGTCTGCGGCAACCCGGAGGTGGTGGAGGACGGGGTCAACGGCCTGCTGGTGGACCCCTCCGACCACGAGGGACTGGCCGCGGCCATGGGTCGCATCCTCGGCGAGCCCGGGCTCGCGGAGCGGTTCGTGGACGCGGGGCACGCCCGGGAGGAGCGCTTCGACCGCGAGCGGACGTTCTCCCGGGTGGAGGCGCTGCTGGCCGAGGCGGCCGGCCTCCGCTGAGCGCCAACGGGGGGGTGCGTCTCAATCGTGGAGCGAAGGGACGATCAGGAGGAGGTCAGGAGGTTCCTTCATTCCTGCGCTGAAGACCCCGGTGGGCCGGAGGCCGATAACATTGGGGCGGTCGCCCCCCGCCTCGCGCCGTAGCGCACCCGGCCGGGCCACCGAGATCCTGCGGCCCCTCCCACGCCGCTCCACTCCTCGCACCCATGACGCTCACCGAAACCGGCCCCGAGACGGCCACGGCGATCACCTCCAGCAGCCCGGTGCGGTCGATGAAGGTCCTCTTCATCAACGACTACCTGCCGCAGGAGATGCTCGGGCTCATGTGGCTCAGCCGGTCGATCAAGGACGCCGGCCACCAGGCCCAGGCGCTCTTCCTGCCGGACACGGAGTGGATCCAGAAGATCAAGGACTACGCCCCCGACGTGGTCTGCTTCTCGGTCACCACCGGGATGCACCTGTACTTCCTGGACATCGCGAAGCGCGTGCGCACCGAGCTCCCGGACGTCTTCATCCTCTTCGGCGGGCCGCACCCGACCTTCAGCCCGGAGGTTATCGAGCTCAACGAGCACGTGGACGCGATCTGCCGCGGCGAGGGGGAGATCGCCACGGTCGAGCTGCTCGACAAGCTCGCCGCCGGTGAGGACCACCAGTTCGTGCAGAACATGTGGTTCCGCGACCGGGAGACGGGGGAGATCCAGAAGAACTCCCAGCGTCCGCCGATCCAGGACCTCGACTCCCTCGGCTTCCCGGACCGCTCCATCGTCTACGACGCCGGCTCGATCTACCGGGACAGCGACCGCAAGGTCTTCGTGACCCAGCGCGGCTGCCCGATGAACTGCTCCTTCTGCTTCCACCACGCGCTGAAGAAGAAGGTCGTCGGGACCACCAACGCGAAGTACGTGCGCAAGCGCTCGGTCGACCACGTGATCGCCGAGATCAAGCACGTCCGCGACCAGTACAACCTGAAGTTCGTCCACTTCCTCGACGACATCTTCAACCTCTCGGGCAAGTGGCTCGACGAGTTCTGCGAGAAGTACCCGAAGGAGGTGGGCCTCCCGTTCGACGTCATCCTGATGGCGAACATGACGCGGGAGCACCACATCGAGAAGCTCAAGAAGGCAGGCTGCGTCTACGCGCGGATCGCCTTCGAGTCGGCGAACGACTACATCCGGAACGCCGTCTTCCGCAAGAACACGACGCTGCAGCAGCTCGAGGACTCGGCCCGCTGGATCAAGCAGCACGGCATCCGCCTCGGCTCCCTGAACATGCTGGGCGGCCCCGGCGCGTCCCTCGACGACGAGCTCGAGACGGTGGAGCTCAACATCCGCTGCAAGGTGGACCACCCCCTGGTCTCGATCATGCAGCCGTACCCCATGTTCGACATCGAGGAGATGACCGAGGACATGGGCTACGCCGTGGCGGCCTACGACGACTTCCCCGTGAAGTTCAACCGCACGTCCTCGATCGAGTTCGAGAACAAGCGGCAGATCGAGAACCTCCACAAGCTCTTCCCGATCGTCATCCGCAACCCCTGGATGATGCGCTTCGTGAAGCCGCTGATCCGGCAGATCTGGCTGAGCCGGGTCTACCTGATCATGTACATGCTCCACTCGGAGTGGATGGTGTCGGAGCAGGCGAAGCTCTACGCCAACGCCCAGGGTCTCCGCGGCCCGCGCTACTGGACGAGCGTCGACTTCGTGCGCCGCGTCTCCGTGAAGGGCTTCATCCGAACCTGGGAGAACCTGTTCGGGAAGGTGGCGCAGCGCGTGGCGCTGAAGCTGCAGATGGGCGACGAGCGCGTCGTCGCCCACATGGACTGACGGGGGCGCGAGCCAGCGGGTCCCCGCGGTCCCGCTCGAGGCGGAGGGGCCTCCACGCCGCGGCGAGCAGCGGGTAACCTCGCACCATGCTCCCGCTCCTGCTCCTCGTCCTCGCCGCGCCCCAGGGGGCGGCTCAGGGGGTCGGTCCGGCCCCTGCTGTCGGTTCGGCCGCCGACGTCGCGCTCCCGGAGGCGCCCCGGCTGCGCCTCGAGGACCTGGAGCGCTGGCGCGCCCACCTCCTGCCCGACCCGGAGGACCTCCGCTTCGCGCGGATCCCGTGGGAGCCCACGTTCATGGACGGCGTCCGCCTCGCCGACCAGCAGCAGCGGCCCCTGCTGCTCTGGCTGATGAACGGGCACCCGCTCGGGTGCACGTGAGGCAACGGGCTGGCGGACCGGAGGTCCGTCTTCACCGAGGAGGTCGTCCGGCGGACGGCCGCCTTCGCCTGCGCCGCCGACGAGGTCTGGCGCCTGCAGCGCGGGTCGGACGAGGACTGCGTGCTCTTCCAGCGCTGGAGCAACGGCGGGGAGCGGATCACCGATCCCGGCACGCGCCAGGGCTTCTGGGTCTTCTCCCCCGGGGGCGCCGTCCTTGGCAGGTGCAACACGCGCTCCCCCGAGCGCGTCCTCGCGGTGCTGGACGCCGCCCTCGAGCGCTGGGAGGCCCTGCCGGCCGAGGAGCGCGGGCTGGACCCGGCGGCGGACCGACGGCCGGGCCACCGCTGGGAGGACGGCTACCCGGAGGGCGGCCTCGCCCTGGCCCGCGTCTCGCGGGACGTGACCGCCGACGGCCTCGAGGCCGACCCCTCGAACCGCTGGAACCGTGACACCCTCTGGTGCTCCGCGGCGGAGGTCGCGGGCATGCTCCGGCGGCCGGGCCTCGCCGTCGGGGACGCCCTCGACCTGCAGGTGCTCGCGGACCGCCTCGCGCGCTTCTCCCTCGTGGACGACGCGCGCGGTCAGACGCTCCCCTACGCGCCCGCGGAGGTGCAGCTGGCGCGCCTCACCGGCGAGGTCGTGGCCGCCGGCCCCGGCGGTTCCCTCGTGGTCGAGCTCGCGGGGGAGACCCGCGCCGTGGCGAGCGAGGAGTGGCTGCTCGGGGACGACAGCTGGCGCCCGCGCCGCAGGTTCCCCCACGGCATCCGGTGCCGGGTGGTCGGGCGCGCGGAGGTCGACCCGGAGGCGGGCACCTTCCGCTCGATGGAGCTCGTCGCCGTGGGGACCCGGACCGGCCGGACGACGTTCAACGGGCGCGGCAGGGACCTCGGCCCGAGCCACCTCGGCTTCCACCTGACGCTCACCGACGAGCGCCTCGCGCCCACCTTCGCCGCCCTGTACGGCGTCGACTGGATCCCCACGCCGGAGATCCCCACCTGGCGCGACCGCCCCGAGGAGTCGGGCCTGACGCGCCGCTGACCGGGAAGCGGGTTGGATCGACGCGAACGTCACCTATCCTCCGACCGATGCTCCGCTTCACCCTCCTCCTCCTCGCCCTCGCCGGGCTGTCCGTCGGCGGCTTCGCCCTCTGGATGAGCTCGGGAGGCGACGGACTCGAGCTCTCCGCCGAGGAGCTCGAGGCGGCCCGCGCGAGCGGGATGGGGGCGCGGGCCATCGAGGTCGAGGGGGACGGCGCCGGCGCGCCGCTGCCCTCCCTGGAGGAGCTGCGGGAGACGGTGGACCGCGCCCGGCTGGACGCGCAGCTCACCCGCATCGCGGCCGCGCGTGACGCCGCCGAGGGGGACGCCCGCGGGCTGCTGACGGTGCTCCTCGCCGAGGGCCACCGGATGCGGGGCGACCTCGAGCGGGCCCACGAGCTGGCGACCGAGGGCGTCGAGCGGCTGCCCGAGAACAGCCAGGCCCACTTCATCCTGGCGGAGACGATCATGGCCCGCGTCGTCCGCGAGGCCGAGACCGGCGGCGTCGCGGCGATGGTGGCGGCGCTGGACGACGTGAAGCGCTACCAGGCCGAGCTTGCGGCGGCCGTCGCGCTGGACCCGGGCAACGTGGACGCCCGCGTGCGCCAGATCATCGTGCTGGCCTTCGGCCCCTGGCCCATCGGGAACAAGAAGCGCGCGCGTGCGCTGATCGAGGAGCTCGGGGAGCACGACCCCTTCCGGCGGGACTTCTGGCAGGTCCAGCTCCTCGTGGGGGACGACGCGCGGGTCGACGAGGCCATCGAGGGGTTCCGCGCGCTCGAGGAGCAGGCGCCCGGCGACCCCGACGTCCTCTACAACCTCGGGGAGCTCTTTGCGAAGCAGGACCGCTGGCGGGACGCGGCCGCGGAGTTCGACCGGCTCGTGGAGGACCCGCGCACCCAGCGTTCGTTCCAGGCCATGTACCAGGGGGCGAAGGCGCGGTCGGCGGGCGGGTTCGAGCTGGAGCGCGCGCTCGCGGACCTGGAGGAGTACGAGGCGGTGCGGCCCCTCGGGGACCTCATGCCAGGGCTCGACCGCGTGTCGTTCCACCGGGGCAACGTGCT
>JASFWR010000431.1:0-3012 GCA_050049155.1 Planctomycetota bacterium
AGGGGCCCGCGCGAAGGTCCTTGCCCCGCGCTCCCTCCTCGCGCACGAGGCCCTTCTCGTAGAACCACACCTCGCCGGCGAAGCCGCGGGCGCGGTTGGCGGCGATGGAGCCCACGGCGAGCTCCTCGGAGATGAAGTAGTCCCGGAAGCTCGAGAGCACCCCGGGGGAGACGAGGTCGCGGCGGCGGCCCAGCCACTCGATGGCCAGGGTCGCGTCGGCCATGGAGTGGTAGCCCGCGAGGTCGCGGGTGTAGAGCTGGGGGTGCAGGGCGTCCACGAGCCCGCGCTCGACCCAGGTCTTCTGGTCCTGCAGGTAGTCGCGCAGCGCCCAGCTCGGGGCGCCCGGCGCCATGGAGAACACGAGGTCCGGGCTGAGCTCCTTCACCGCGTCCCGCAGCTCCGCGAGGTAGTCCGTGAGCCGGTCGGCGCGCCACTGGGTCCAGGCCGCGTCGTGGATGTCCTGGGGCGGGTCCGAGCCGGTGCGCTGGCGGTAGAGGAGCGTCGTCGCCTTGTCGTAGCCCGCCTCGGCCGGGAGCGCTGGCAGCCGGTCGTCCCCCTGCACCCCGTCCACGTCGTAGCGGGTGGCGCACTCCACCACGAGGTCCGTGAGGAAGTCCTGGGGGCCCTCGGCCAGGGAGTTCATCCAGGCGAAGCCGTTCTTCACCACCGGCTCGCCGTCGCGGCCGATGGCCGCCCACTCGGGGTGGGTGACGAGGGCCTTGCCGGGGAAGGTCTCATGGCCCGCGGCGAAGCCGTACTCGAACCACGGGATCACCTCGATCCCGTGGCGGTGGGCCTCGTGCAGCACCTCCGCCAGCGGGTCGCGGTCCCCGTAGCGGGGGTCCGTGCGCGCCCCCACCACCTCCTCGGCCACGGCGCTGTCGAAGAGGGTGTACCCCTTGCTCCACACCACGGGGAAGATCACGTTGATCCCGGCGTCGGCGAGCAGCGCCATCTGGTCCCGCACGTTCTCCGGCGAGTCGAAGAAGGTCGAGTGGCTGTTGGGGATCCAGACCCCGCGGACCTCCACGGGGGTCTCGGGGGCGGCCTCCTGCTGGACGAGGAGGCTGGCGAACGCGGCGAGGGCGAGTAGCATGCCGACATCATGTCAGAGGTCGTACGGAGTCGCGAGGTGGACGTGCTGGTGGTGGGGGGCGGCTGCGCCGGCGCGGCCGCAGGGATCCAGGCGGCGAGGGCCGGCGCGCGGACCCTCGTGTGCGAGGAGACCCCCTGGCTCGGGGGGATGATCACCGCCGCCGGCGTCAGCGCCATCGACGGCAACGAGGGGGCGCTGGGGGGCGGGATCTTCCGGGCCTTCCGGGACGCCATGGAGGCGCACTACGGCGGCCGCGAGGCCGTGCGCACGGGCTGGGTCTCCAACACCTGCTTCGAGCCCGACCTGGCCGCGCGCTGGTTCCGGGACGAGGTGGCGGCGTCCGGCGCCGAGGTGCTCCACGGGGCGCGGATCACGGAGGTCCTGCGCGACGGGGACACGGTCCTCGGCGCGGTCCTCGAGACGGCGGAGGGCGCGCTCGAGGTGCGAGCCAAGGTGACGGTCGAGGCCACCGAGTACGGGGACGTGCTCGAGCTCGGCGGGGTGCCGTACCGGTTCGGCCGCGAGTCCCGGGCGCAGACGGGGGAGCCCCACGCGCCGGACGCGCCCGACCTGGAGATCCAGGACCTCACGATGGTGGCGACGCTCCGGCGCTTCGACGGCGCCGCGCCCGCGGTGCCGCTGCCCGAGGGCTTCGACCTCTCCCGCTTCGACTGCTCCACCGGCGAGCTGTGCGCGATCCCCGACCCCGAGTACTGGAACCACAAGCTCCACGACTGGGAGAGCTTCCTCGGCTACTCGCTGCTGCCGGGCGGGCTCTTCATGCTGAACTGGCCCTTCCACTCCAACGACTACCCCGCCCAGGGGCTGTTCGGGGACCGGGAGGAGCGGGCGCGCACCATCGCCGAGGCCAAGCGACGGACGCTGGCCTACGTCCACTACATCCAGAACCAGCTCGGCCACCCCGAGTGGGGCCTCGCCGCCGGCGTCTACCCCACCGAGGACCACCTGCCGCTCCTGCCGTACGTGCGCGAGAGCCGGCGCGTGGTGCCGGTGCGCTGGCTCGTGGAGCAGGACGTGGTGCCCCAGGACGGGAGCGGCGTGAACGCCGTGCTCCCCGACGGCGTGGCGGTGGGGGACTACTACCTCGACCACCACCACGACAAGGACCACCGCCCGCCGGGGGAGCGCCTCGGGGAGCAGTACCCGGACAACGCGCCGTTCCAGATCTCCTTCGGCGCCATGGTGCCGGAGGCGGTCGACGGCCTGATCGCCGCGGAGAAGTGCATCGGCGCCACGCACATCGTGAACGGCTGCTCCCGGCTCCAGCCCGTGGCGGTGGCCATCGGGCAGGCCGCGGGCGAGGCGGCGGCCCAGGCGGCGCTGGGGGGCGTGCCCGTGCGCGAGCTCGACGTGGCCGCGGTCCAGCGGGCGCTGGTGGCGGCGGGCTGCGTGATCGTCCCGGACCGCGAGGTGGGCTGCGAGGACCCGCGCTTCGCGGCCCGGCAGCTGGAGCGCGTCGGGCTCTGATCAGCCCCTGGGCACGACGACGAGCGTGACCTCGTCGGCGGGCTCGAGGGCCGCGAGCTCGGCGCTCGCCAGCGCCAGCAGCTGCGGCGCCTCCACGAGGCCGGCGAGGTCCACCAGCTGGTTCGGCTTCACCAGCTGCACCTCGGGGATCACGAGGCCCCCGTCGCCCCAGGAGGTGTAGCGCTCGACCAGCTCGGAGAGGCGGCCCTCGGCCTCGGCCGCGGGGACCGTCGCGCAGAAGGCGTCCCGGGTCCGGAAGCGCACCACGCCCTCGGCGTCGACCACGGCGGCGGGCATGCGCCAGACCTTGAAGAGGCCGAACAGGACGGGGACGCGGTGCTCGGCGGTGAAGGTCCGGAGCCACGCGTCCTCGGGGCCGTGCACCTCCACGAGCTCGGCGCCGACCTTCATGGCCTTCGCCGCGGCCG
>JASFWR010000432.1:0-3006 GCA_050049155.1 Planctomycetota bacterium
CGCGCCTGGTCGACCAGAAACCGTGGCCGAGCCCCGTCCCCGAGGCAGCACCTTGTCCGACGACCAGCAGCAAGACCCCGAGCGCGAGGACGCCGCCAGCGCCGCGCGGCCCTTCGCCCGGCGCCGCGCCGCGCGCCGGGTCGTCGAGACCCCGCGCTCCCGCCGGGCCCTGCTCCGCCGGTTCCTCACCCGGGACCTCTGGGCGCGGGAGCTGACCACGCTCCCGACCATGCGCCGGACGCTCTACGCCTCGGCGCGGGTGCTCCAGCTGACCTGCGTCAACTTCTGGAAGGACCGGTGCACCTGGCGCGCCTCCGCGCTGACCTACATCTCGGTCCTCTCCCTCGTCCCCCTGCTGGCCCTCGCGTTCTCCGTGGCCAAGGGCATGGGCGCCTACGAGACGCTGCTGGAGCAGACGATCGTGCCGTTCCTGGACTCGACCTTCGGCGAGGTGGCGGGGGCGGCCGACAGCGGGGAGGAGACGCCGGTCCCCCAGGTGCGCCAGGCCATCGACACGGTGCTCGGCTTCGTCCAGAGCACCAACGTGTCGCGGCTCGGCATCTTCGGCTTCCTGATCGTCTTCTGGACCGTCATCCGGCTGCTGAGCTCGATCGAGCACGCCTTCAACGACATCTGGGGCGTCCAGCGCTCGCGGTCCCTTCCGAGGAAGCTCGCCGACTACTTCTCCACCGTGGTCCTCGTCCCGCTGCTGCTGGTCGTGGGGACCGGCGTGCTGGGCGTGGTCCGCACGGAGATGATCGACGGCCCGTGGTCGTCGAGCCCCGGCCTCGCCCTGGCGGGCTCGCTGGCCATCGTGTGGGCCGCCTTCACCGTCGCGTACCTCTTCATGCCCAACACGTCGGTGCGGTTCTCCTCCGCGCTCCTGGGCGGGGTCGTGGGCGGGACCATGTGGCAGCTGTTCCAGGTGGTCCACCTCAAGCTCCAGGTGGGCGTCGCCAACTACAACGCGATCTACTCCACCTTCGCGGCGCTCCCCATCTTCCTCGTCTGGGTGCAGTCGTCGTGGATGACGGTCCTCCTGGGCGCCGAGGCCGCCGCGGCGCACCAGAACGAGGAGCGCCACGGGCAGCTCGTGCTGAGCCGGGACTACGACCTGGCGCTGAAGGAGGTGGTGGCCCTGCGGCTCGCGGTCCGCGTGACCCGCGCCTTCCTCGCCGCGGCGCCGCCCTGCACCGTGGCCTCGCTCGCCGACGACCTCGCCTGCCCGGAGCGGGTCGTGGGGGAGGTGGCGCGGAGCCTGGAGCACGCGCACGTGCTGGCGCAGCTCGACGTGGGGGACGACGAGCTGTGCTACGTCCTCGCGGCGGACCCCTCCACCATTCACCTGCAGGACGTCCTCGACGCCCTGAAGGGCGACTCCATCCTGGACGCGACGCGGGCGGCGTTCCTGGCCGTGGACGAGGAGGACGCGGAGGTCGACGCTGCCTTCGAGCGCTTCCGAGCGGCGCGCGACGGCGACGACTCGAACCTCTCCCTGAGCGACCTCGCCCGGCTGGAGGCGGCGGGCGACCGCGCGCCCCGCGCCGTCAGCTGACGCGGCCTGTAGGGGTCACTCGACCCGCCGGATGACGTGGTAGCCGAAGGGCGACGCCTTCTCGTCGTAGGTGGCCAGCCCGACGGCCCCCGGCTCCAGGGAGAAGCCCACGTCGCCGAAGGCCGGGACCAGCTGGTCCCGGGGGGTGGAGAGCACGTCCATCATCCGTCCCTGCAGGCTCTGCTGGAGCTCGGTCATCTGGGCGTTGAACTGCTCCTGGGTGATGGTCTGAGCGGACAGCTCGGCGCGCATGGCCCCGCTCTTCTCCGCGAACTCGGCCTGGAGCTGGCGCTGGACGTCGAAGGCGACGCGGTCGCCCGCGCGGTCCTTCACCCCCAGGTTGAGGATGGCGTAGTACCCCGGCGTGTCGTCCGTGGGCATGATCGGGTCGTCGGAGTGCTCGCGGGCGAGGGCGCCCATGTCCTCCCCGGCCTCGACTTTCGCGAGGAGCTCCCGCGCTAGGGCCTCGGCCTCCTCCTGCGTGCGCGTCACCTCGGGGACGCCGCAGCCCTCGAAGGAGACGAGGATGTGCTGCACGACGATCTTGCGGGCCTCGCCGCCGAGGTCGAGGGGCTCCTCGGGTCGGGCGATGGTCTCGCCCGTGGGCGCGGGCCCCTCCACCACCTCGGCGTCCACGATGGTGACGGTCTCCAGGGGGGACGAGGGCTCCGGCGAGCGTACGGCCCGGGTGGGGACGTTGGCGATCCGCTCGAGGGTCTCCACGCCGGAGGTCAGGCGCCCGAAGGAGGCGTACTTGCCGTCGAGGCCCCACACGGACGGGGACTCGTCGCAGCAGAGGAAGAACTGGCACGAGGCCGAGTCCAGGTCGCTGCCCATGCGGGCCATGGAGAGCACCCCGTAGCCGTGGGCCCGGGCCGGGTCCTCGGACATCTCCCCCTGGATGGTCCCGTGGGGTCCGTTGCCCCCGCCGGTCCCGGTCGGGTCGCCGCCCTGGACCATGAACTCGCGGAGGATGCGGTGGAAGGTGAGCCCGTCGTAGAAGCCCTCGTCGCAGAGCCGGAGGAAGTTCCGCGTGGTGATGGGCGCCAGGTCCGTCCACAAGGCGAAGGTCATCGTCCCGACGTCCTCGCCGGCCACGCTGCAGCGCATCCGCACGTGGTAGTTGCCGAGGTCCGCGTCGGCCACCTGCTCGGGGTCGGCGAAGCGGCTGAGCTCGGCCGGCGGGGCGTCTGCGGCGGCGGACGCGGCGGCGGCGGACTCACCGGCCTCGGCGCTCGCGGCCTCGGGCACGCTGGCGGGCGGCGTGTCGGTCGTCGTCGCGGTCGGGCGCTCGGGCTTGGTGAGGTCCGGGGTCGCGCCCTCGGGCGCCGTTCGGGCGGCGGTCTCCTCGGCCGGGCGGGCGCCCTCGGTGGGGGCCCCGCCGCAGGAGGCGAGGGTGAGGAGGGCGGCGGCGGCGAGCGAGAGCGGGGTGGTGGTGACGCTGGACATGG
>JASFWR010000104.1:0-9944 GCA_050049155.1 Planctomycetota bacterium
GTAGTGCTCGACGGTGAAGCAGCTCTGCTCCTCCGGCCAGACGAAGTGGTCGACGTTCCCCGTGACCTGGAACACGTCGGGCGTCGAGCGCGCCCCGTTGATCCCGACCCAGTAGCTGTGCGTTTGTGGGAGTGAGATCGTGAACGGCGGCAGGCCGTTATAGGCGTTGTACGTGGGATCAGCGGTCCCGTGGATGGTCAGGAGCGCCGTAGGGGCCGACGGCGCACATGCCGTGTACGTCCACTCGAACATGTTGCCGGCCACAGCTGCGATGGCGGCGAAGCGATCACTCATCAGGCAGGCCAGGTCGTAGACGAGGTTCCCGCCGTTCGAGTATCCACACGCGTAGACCCGTCGCTCGTCCACCGAGTAGTCCACGGCGAGTTCGTCGATCACCGCCCCTATGAAGGCCATCTCGTCCGTGCCGTTCGAGTACGGCCCCTCACTGTTCCAGATCGGCCCGCCGCCTGGCTCCGGGAGGCCCTGCGGGTAGACCAGCAGGAACCCATCGGCCTCGGCCTGCGCCCGCATGTCGGAGAGCTGCAGCATCTCCATGGCGGTCATGTCGCCGCCGTGGAAGTTGAACATCAGGGGCGCGGGATCCGCCGCCGAGTAGCTGGCGGGGACGTAGATGACGTAGAGCCGGGTCACGCCCTGGACGTCGATGGTCTCGGTCAGCAGTTGCTGGGCTCCAGCGGTCGCGGCGAGGGCGAGGAGCGCCGCCAGCGCGGTCGGGCCGGTCTTGCGGTTCATGGTGCGTTTCGGGGGCGGGGGGAAGCGACGCGCGGATCCGGAGTCATGCGGACCCGCCCTCAGCCAGCCGGGTTCCCTCGGGTTGTCCCCCATCCGGACCGCCCCATGGTCCCAGGGAGCCCCCTGGCGGGCTGCATCGCGCCATCGAGCGATCAGGGACCACGGCGCCGGCCAACGGCGCGCATCCCGATCTGACCCATGGCATTCCGTCGCGGCTCGAACGAAGAGCGAAACCCACCACTCAAGAAGCGTCCGCAGAGGACTATTAAGGGGCCTGCCCCTCACCATGAGACACTCCTCCGGATCCACCACCGTCCCCTCGCCGCTGGCGCGCCTCCTCGGCTCGGCGAGCCTGGCGGCGCCCCTCGCTCTCACGGCGGCGCCGGCCCTCGCCGCGACGGCTCCCCAGGCTCCGCCCCAGGCCTCCGCCGCGCGGGTCTGGAACGAGGTCCTGCTAGAGTCGATCCGCGAGGACCTCGCGCGCCCGACCATCCACGCCCGGAACCTCTTCCACGTCTCCATCGCCATGTGGGACGCGTGGGCCACCTACGACGCCACGGCGGACACGGTGCTCTTCCGCGAGGACCACGCGACCACCGCGCCCAACGTGGACCTGCTCCGCAGCGAGGCCATCTGCTACGCCTCCTACCGGATCCTCCGGTCGCGCTTCCTCAACTCCCCCGGCGCGCCGGTCATGCTCCCGCAGTACGACGCGCTCATGCTCGCCCAGGGCTACGACCCGGCGAACACGACGACCACCGGCAACTCCCCCGCCGCCATCGGGAACCGGATCGCCGAGGTCGTCCTCGCGTACGGCGACAACGACAACTCGAACGAGCCGAACGACTACGCCAACCGGTACTACCTCCCGGTGAACGAGCCGCTCGTGGTGGACCTCCCGGGCAACCCGACCTTCGCGGACCCGGACCGCTGGCAGCCCCTCAGCCTCGACTTCTTCGTCGACCAGTCGGGGAACATCATCCCCTTCGGCTACCCGGACTTCCTGTCCCCCGAGTGGGGCATCGTCTCCCGCTGGGCCCTGGACCTCTCCGACCGGACCATCCAGCAGCGCGACGGCTTCAACTACTGGCTCTTCAAGGACCCGGGCCCGCCGCCGCTCTTCGACGACGCCCAGGACCGCTACCGGAACGGGTTCGAGATGGTGAGCATCTGGTCCTCCCACCTGGACCCGGCGGACGGCGTGATGATCGACGTCTCCCCGGGCGCCCTGGGGAACTCGCCCCTCGCCGCCCCCTCCCAGTCGGGGCAGTACTACGACTACTACGGCGGCGGGGACTGGGGCACGGGCTACAGCGTCAACCCGGTCACCGGCCAGCCCTACGCGCCCCAGGTGGTCCCGCGCGGTGACTACGCCCGCGTGCTGGCCGAGTTCTGGGCGGACGGCCCCGACTCCGAGACGCCCCCCGGGCACTGGTACGTCATCCTCAACGACGTCTCGGACCACCCCTCGTTCGTCAAGCAGCTCGGCGGAACCGGACCGGTGCTGAACGACCTCGAGTGGTGCGTGAAGACCTACCTGGCCATGGGCGGCGCCATGCACGACGCCGCCATCGCCGCCTGGGCGGCGAAGGGCTGGTACGACTACCCGCGCCCGGTGAGCGTCCTCCGGCACCTCGGGGACCTCGGCCAGCGCACCGACCCGGCGCAGCCGAGCTACGACCCGAACGGGATCAACCTCCACCCCGGCTACGTGGAGGTCGTCACCGCCGCGACGACCGCCCAGGGCCAGCGCCACGAGCACCTCGCCGGCGACGAGGGGAAGATCGCCCTCTACGCGTGGCGGGGGCCGACCTACGTCACCGACCCGGCCGTGGACCAGGCCGGCGTCGGCTGGATCCTGGCCGAGAACTGGTGGCCCTACCAGCGCCCGTCCTTCGTGACCCCGCCCTTCGCGGGGTACGTGTCCGGCCACAGCACCTACAGCCGCGCGGCCGCGGTCATGATGGACCGTCTCACGGGCACGCCCTACTTCCCCGACGGCCTCGGCGAGTACGTCTGCCCGCAGAACCAGTTCCTCGTCTTCGAGGAGGGGCCGAGCGTGGACGTGCGCCTGCAGTGGGCGACCTACTACGACGCGTCGGACCAGTGCTCGCTCTCCAGGATCTGGGGGAGCATCCACCCCCCCGCCGACGATCTCCCCGGCCGTCAGATGGGCCAGGAGATCGGCGAGGAGGCCCACGCCCTCGCGGAGCTCTACTGGAACGGCACCGCCTGCGACGCCGGCAACTTCGGCCCGATCGTGGACCTGGACGGGAACGGTACCGTGGACCGCTGCGAGGCCCTCGGCGACACCTACTGCGCCCCCGCGGTCCCGAACTCCACGGGGATCCCCGGGGCGGTCTCCATCCTCGGCAGCCCCGACGTGGCGACCAACGACTTCAAGGTGAGCGCCCGGGACCTCCCGCAGGGTTCCCTGGGCTACTTCCTGGCCTCGACCTCGCCCGGCAGCCTCGGCCCGATCCCCGGAAGCGCGGGCACCCTCTGCGTGTCCGGCAGCATCGGCCGCGGGGTCGGCGGCGGCGTGCTCTCCGCGGGCACCACCGGCACGATGATCGGCGCGGTGGACCTCACCGCCATGCCGCAGCCCACCGGCGCCGTCGCGGTCCAGGCGGGCGAGACCTGGCACTTCCAGCTCTGGCACCGGGACCTCGCGCCGCTGAACTCCAACTTCACGGACGCGGTCGCCGTCACCTTCCAGTGAGGGAGGAGCGCCCGGCCGGAGGCGCTCCGACAGGGCTCGATCCCCTTCGCGCCGCGCCCCGGCCCTGGCGGACGGCGACCCGAGCCGCCACACGTGCCCTGTCCCAGGCCCCTGGCCTCCTCCTGGCGCTGGCCTCCGCGAGCTGCGCGCTCCCGGAGGAGGACCCCGGGTCGAGGGCGGCCGCGACCCCGGAGCCCCACTGCTGGCGCTGCGACCGGACCTGGTCCGAGCAGGCCCTCGCCGAGCACGAGCGGCACCGCACGGAGCTCGGCCTGGGCATGCATGCGAGCGGGTGCGAGTTCTGCCGGTACCACGGCGCCTACAAGGACCGGTGACGGGCCCCGGCGCGGGCCGCTCCCTCTCGGGAGAGCCGACGCTCACCCCGACGCGACCCGAGGGCCCCGTGTCCCGGTCGGCTCAGCGTCGCCGGACGCTCCGCTTCGACTGGAGCAACCGGACCATGGCCTCGCCCATGGCGAGGCCGGTGTCCATGTAGGTGCGGGCGTCGCCGCCGTAGTGGCTGTTGGCGCTCCCGCCCCGGCAGTAGGGGTTGGAGTACACCGAGGCCACATTCCCCTCGAAGGCCTCGTAGTTACCGGCCGCGCCGTCGACGGCGAGCTGGGCCTTCAGCACCAGGCCCTCGTTGCCGCCGGTCTCCTTGGTGGTCTGCCCGAGGGTCGCGCAGACGAACTTGGCCTCCGGCGCCTCGAAGTCGGCGCGCAGCTGCTCGATCAGCCGGACCAGGTTCTGCTCGTAGCGCTCGGCGTGGGCCACGTTCCCGCAGTCCTTCGCGCCCTGCCACCAGAAGAAGCCGGCGATCTCGTACCCCTTCGCCCCCGGGTAGTGCTCCTCGAGCGCCTCGAGGACGCCCTTGGCGCTGGCGATGTCGTCGTCGTACTGCTTGCCCGCGTACCAGTTGATGGGGACGGGCTCGGTCCCCTCCGCCCAACGGTCCGGGCTGTCCTTGTACCCGGCGTAGACCTGCCCCTCACGGACGAAGCGCTCCGACCCCGGCGGGAGCAGGTCCCAGCCGAGGCTCCGGTTGCCGATGCAGCTCTTGAGCACCATCACCGGCGCGTCGATGGCGTTGCCGAGGTGGTGCCCGATGCCGTACTCGGGGCCGAGGCGGCCGCCCTTCACGGTCATCCACTCGTTGTGGAACGTCCGCGTCTTGCCGTTGGAGGCCATCACCCGCACGTTGCGCACGTCCTTGCGCTCCGTCCAGGCCCCCTCGTCGTCCACGAGGAACGGGTAGAGACCCTCGGTCTGCACGGCGTGGGTGAGCGAGCCCTCCTTCTCCGCGGGACCGACCTTGCCGGCGCCGAGCATGTTGGACTGCCCCATGAGGATGAACACCTGGACCTTCTTCCCCATGTCCGCGGGCTCGCCGTCCGGGTCGGGGAGCGAGGCGAGCTCCTGCACGTCGGGGGTCCGAGGCGCCGGCGACGGGAGCGCCGAGCAGGGGGCAGGGGCGTGGACGAGGAGCGGGAGGAGGCCGAGCGAGAGCAGCATGGCAGTGAACCGGGGGGAAGGGGCGCGGCCCGCCGGCGCGGCGGGCGTCGGGAACGACGATACCAGCACCTCCCGCGGTCCGCGCCCCGCGGTCCGCACGGAGGGATTCGGACGCCGTGTTAGTCTCTTCCGAGGCGCGCCCCGGGGATCCGGGGCGCCTGAAGTTCGAGCCGCCCCGGGCGAGCCCTCCCACATGAGCAAGAAGAACGACTCCTCTCCCGAGCCGCCGGCGGCGGCCGCGAACGCTCCCTCCACGCCGCCTGCGCCGGCGCCGCGCATCGAGGTGAGGGACTGGACCTACTCCGGCGTCGGCCGGCAGCTGGTCAAGGTCCCCATCACCGTGGGCACCCTCTTCATGCTGCTGTCCCCCTTCGCCGGGGAGCAGGGCGGGCAGGTCTTCGTCACGGCCTTCGCGGTGCTCCTCGTCTCGATCACCCTGGGCGCCTTCTTCCAGATGGTCGATCAGCAGCGGCCCCACGGTCCGCGCTGAAGTCCGCCCGGCGGCGCGGGCCACGGCGCCTCGGCCCCGCGGGCGCCGCGAGGTCGGCCCCCGCGCCCCCGTAGACGGCCCCCACGGCCCGCTCCCACAGACCGTCTCAGCGAACCCCGACGGGCGCGAGGGCGAGGATCGTCGACACGGGCCGCTCCCGCGCGCCGTCCGGGAGCGCCGTGACCCGCCGCCCGCCGAGCACGAGGGCGGAGGACCCGCCCCCGTCGAGGTTGATCGCGTCCACGGCGCCGAGGGCCCGCAGCATGGCGGTGAGCTCGGGCAGTGACGCGCCCCTGCTCTCGGCGGCCCGCCCCTCCACCACCACGAGCAGCACCCGGCCGTCCGCCGTGCTGCCCACGGCCGTGCGAGGCTGCCGCGACTCCGGCGCCCCGATCCCCGAGCCGAAGAACACCTCCTCGGTCCAGGTCTCCCGCGGCTCGCCGGACTCGAGCAGCACCGGGCCGGCCCCGATCGCGGTGGTCACGGGCCACCGCCGCCCGGGATCCTCGAGCGCCGCGGGCGCGCCGCGCCGGTGCGCTGGCGGCGCGGGCACCTCCCGGACCACGCCGCCCGGCGCGTGGGCCCAGGCCACGTCGAGGCGGCCGTCCTCCAGCACCCCGAAGGCCCCGCGGGTCGCCGCGTAGGTGAGCCCGGCACGCCCCAGGGCGCCCGGCGGCCGGGAAAGCACCACGCCCCGGTCCACGGCCAGGGAGTAGGAGCGCCCGCCGCCGAAGTAGCCCCCGTTCACGGCGATGGGCGCGCCGATCCCCTCGGCCAGCGCACCGACGGAGGCGACGCCCTCCCCCATGGCGACGCGCAACTCGAGGCCGCTCCGCCCGGGGTCGACCTCGACGCAGAACGCCCGGAGGGGCGCGTCCCCGTCCTCGAGCACGCGGACCCGGACGCCCGGCGGCAGGCCCTCCTCGAGGTCGGCGCGGTCGGTCCAGCCCGGCGGCCCGGCCTGCGCGGCCAGCGGCTCGGGGGAGGTGTGGACCGCGCCGCACGACCCGAGGCCGGCGAGGAGGAGGAGGGTGGTCGACGGTCTCATGGGAGCGGCGCGCCGCGGCGGCGGCCGGACAAGGATAGGCGCTGGCCCCCTCCCTCGCTCACCCTGTGAGCGACGTGGGGACGGGCATGGGGAGCGACGCCTGGCTGGCGCCGCGAGAGGTCGCCACCGCTCCCCTCCGCGAGCGCCGCTGCCGCCGCCCACCCCCGGCTATGATCCGTCCATGAAGACCGTCATCGTGATCTCGCGGGACCAGATGGGCGCGGGCGACGCCGACCTGGGCGCCCGCATCCTCAAGACCTTCCTCCAGAAGACCGGGGTGCTCCAGGGGCTCGAGGCCCTGCTCTTCTACAACGCCGGCGTGAAGCTGGTGGGCCCCGACTCCCCCGTCCGCGGCGAGCTCATGCTCCTCGAGGAGAACGGGGTCGACCTGGTGCCCTGCGGCACCTGCCTCGAGCACTACGGGGTCGTGCCCGCGGTGGGCAAGGTGGGCTCCATGGACGAGATCCTCGGGGAGATCGAGCGGGCGGAGAAGGTCCTCACCCTCTGACGAGACCTTGGACCGTCCCCACGACGCCCCGCCGTCGACCCGCGCCCCGCTGCGCTTCGCGGCGCTCTGCGGGCTCGGCCCGCTGCTCCTCGGCTCGGTCGCCTTCTTCGGGTGGCTGATCTCCACCGGCGGCCGCAGCGACGGCGGCGAGGCCTTCGTGATCCTCGGCATCGCCACCCTCTGCGGGGGCTTCGCCCTCCTCCCGGCGGGCCTCGTGGCGCTGGTGGTCGCGTGGCGCCGGGGCGCCTCGCGGTCGTCGCTCGCGGCCCGGGCGCTGCCGCTCCTCGGCAACCTCCCCCTGGCGCTCGCCTACCTGCTCGGCACCGGCGTCTCGGCGATCCAGCGGGTCGAAGTGGTCAACCGCTCCGGCGCACCCATCCAGGACCTCGAACTCCGAGCCTGCGGCCGCAACCGGTTCGACGCCGAGGCCCTCGAGGCCGGGGAGCGCGTCGTCTGGCGCTTCTCGCCGTCCTCCGAGGGGATCCTCTCCGTGTCGGCCCGACAGGGGGAGCGACGGCTCAGCGCGGAGGGTGACTTCCTGATCGTGATCTTCGACCGCTGGGACGTGCTCGTGGAGCTGACCCCCGACGGGGAGTGGGAGATCACGGAGACCCCGGGAGCGCCCTGGTCCTGGGTGCCGGACCTGTGGCGGGGCGGCCGGTGAAGGGGTGGCCGGTTCGGTGAGCGGCCGGACGGGCCGCCGCGGCCGGCCCTTCCGGTGCCCCCGCGCCCCCCTCGGTCACTGCCGCCGGCGCGGCCGGTAGGTCCGGCCAGGGACCACCGGCTCGGCGTACTCGCTCGCGAACGTCGCGTCGAACCAGCGCGCGAGTCGCGCCCCCACCGACGCGCCCTCGAGCACGACCCCCACGTTGCGAGAGGTCGTGAAGTAGGACCCCTCCCAGTTGCTCGTCCCGATCCACGCGGCGCGCTCGTCGGCGACGCAGAACTTGGGGTGCGCGACCCGGGAGAAGGGCACGAAGCCCGTGCTCGCCTCGGGGATCACGACGAAGCGGACCTCGATGCCGTCGATGCAGGCGAGGCTCTGGAGGCCGTCGACGCATCCCTCGCGCTTGCACCAGTCGGCCACCAGCAGCTCCACCCGTACGCCGCGCGCCGCCGCGCGTCGCAGGGCGCTCTCGAGCACGTCGAAGAACCCGCCGCCGTAGCCCGTCGCGTCGTAGGTGAGCACCTGGACGCGGAAGCGCTCCCTGGCGCCGTCGATGAGCCCCTCGATCAGCGGGAGGTCCCAC
Source organism: Planctomycetota bacterium (assembly GCA_050049155.1). GTDB lineage: Bacteria > Planctomycetota > UBA1135 > UBA1135 > Saltatorellus. Next base: position 8,284 of record JASFWR010000104.1, read on the forward strand.
GCCACCCCCTCGGGCAGGTGGTCCCGCGGGCTGCAGGCGAGCGTCACCCGGGTCGCCGCGTCCAGGGCCCCGGCCTGGGTCGCGGCGTGGAGCATCCCCGCGGTCGGGACGTGCCCCTCGAAGGAGGGCGCCGCCTCTCCCCCCGCGTGCGCCCAGTCCAGCTCGAACACGCGCGAGAGCCCGCCGGCCAGCCCGCGGTCCTCGAGCCGAACGCCGAGCTCCTGGATCTGGTCCATGGCGCGGAAGTCGAAGTTGGGGCTCCCGAGGAACGCGCGCTCCCCGTCCACGACCATGTACTTGGCGTGCATCACGCCGCCGCCGACCTGCTTGAAGTCGATGAAGCGGACGTCCACGCCCGGGGCCGCGGCGAGCCGCGCGGGCACGTCGGGATAGGTCTCGCGGAAGCGCTCGGACAGCAGGAACCGGACCCGGACCCCGCGCGCCCCGGCGGCCTCGATGGCGTCGACCACCCGATCCAGGGGGCCCGCCGCGTCGGCCGAGGCGTAGAAGTGGGAGAGCACGAGGTCGCGGCGCGCGCTCGCGACCATGTCCTCCCAGACCATGGCGGTCTGGGGGAGGTCCGGGGCGCCGAGGGAGGTCTCCGTCGGGGTCGACTCCACGAGGGTCAGCACCCCTGCGGTGGGTCGGGCGTCCTGGGCGAGGAGGGAGAGCAGCGCGGCGGAGAGGGGGGTCCACATGCCCACAGGCTACGGCCGGGGGGCGTGGAGAGCGCCTGGGAACGCGGGGTCCCCCCACGCCCCCGCGGGATCCGAGGTGCGCCTACGGTAAATCGTCGTAGATCTACGGCGATGTACCGTAGCGCGCTACTCGGGCCGTGGTATCACTGCCCGGAGCATGAGCGCTGCCCACCTCACCAACGCCGAACTCGCCGTCCTCGAACTCCTCTGGGACCACGGCGACCTCACCGCCCGCCAGATCCGTGAGCACCTCTACGCCGGGGCCCAGAAGGCGCAGCACGGCACGATCCAGCGCTTCCTCCAGAGCCTGGAGGAGAAGGGGGTCGTGGCTCGCGACCGGTCCCTCCACGTGCACGTCTTCTCCGCGGCCGTCAGCCGCGAGGCGTTCGCCGGGGAGCAGTTCGAGGCCCTCGCGGAGCGGCTGACGGGCGGGTCCTTCGCCCCCTTCCTCACCCACCTGCTCCAGTCGGAGAAGGTCAGCCGGAAGGAGCTGGGGCGACTTCGGGAGCTGCTCGACGGCAGCAAGAACCGGAGGTCCCCCCGTGGCTGACGCCTGGATCGAGTTCGGCCTGAGCAACAGCTGCGTCGCCGCGGCGCTCGCGCTCCTCGCTCACTCCGTGCACCGCCGGGGGCGCCACCCGCTCCTCGCCCACGCCCTCTGGCTGGGCGTCCTGCTGAAGCTGGTCACCCCTTCCCTCTTCACGGTGCCCCTGCTGCCCTACCCGGCTGCAGCGTCCACCATCGACCTGGCTGCCGTCGACCCGGCCATGTCCGAGCTGTCCCTGGCGAACCTCACCCCGGCGGGCGTGGACCTCGAAGCCCCGCCCGCATCGGCTCCGACCCTCTCCGTTCGAGCGCTGGTGGGATGGGCGTGGCTGATCGGCTCCGCGCTCGTCCTCGTCGGCTCGCTGCTGCGGACCCTGCGGTTCCAGCTCACGATGGTCCGCGAGACGCGCGTCGCCG
>JASFWR010000006.1:0-26941 GCA_050049155.1 Planctomycetota bacterium
CCGCGAGCACCTCCCGCGCGAGGCGCAGGCGGTTGTCGTACATGCACGCGAGGACCCCGGTGATCTCGAGGTCCGGCTTCATGCGGCGGCGCAGGAGCTGCACGATCTCCACGAGCTTGCTGAGCCCTTGGAGCGCGAAGAACTCCGTCTGCACCGCGATCAGCACCTCGCCGGAGGCGGTCAGGCCGTTGACCGACAGCAGGCCGAGGCTCGGCGGGTTGTCGATCAGCACCACGTCCGCGGGGGCCCGTCCGGTGCGCTCCCGCTCCTCGCGCTCCCAGTCGTCGAGGGCGTCCTTGAGGATCGTCTCGCGGCCGATGGCGCTCGCCAGCTCCAGCTCGGCGCCGGACAGGTCGAGGTGCGCCGGCAGCACGGAGAGGCCAGGGGTCGACGTGCCCCGCAGGGTGTCGGCGACCCGGCCGCCCTGGGTGAGCAGCGAGTAGGTGGACGACTCCCCCGGCTCGAGCTCGGCGCCCAGGTTCTGCGAGGCGTTGGCCTGGGGGTCCATGTCGACCACGAGCACCCGCTGGCCCAGGCGGGCCAGGGCCGCGCCGAGGTTGACCGCGGTCGTGGTCTTCCCCACGCCGCCCTTCTGGTTGATGATCGCGATTCGCCGCATGAGAGGGCCCCGGAGTCTAACCCCGGGCGCTCGGCCGCGCCGGAAGGCTGCCCGCGGCCACGGCCGGCGGCGGTCACCCCGGGTCTCGCTCGCGGGCGATAACTCTGTGGGGTAGAGTTGGTCCCCGAGCGCCGACCCGCCTCTCGACCATGAGGACCGCACCCCTCTCCTCCGCGGAGCCCATGCCCGGCGACCGGGCCGCGACCCTGATCCTGGGGGGCTGGGCCCTCGTGCCGGGGGGGCTCTCCCTCCACTTCCAGTCCAGGATGCTCCCCGGCGAGCAGTGGGGCCTGGGGTTCATGTTCCTGATCCTCGTCCCCGCCTGGTTCGCGTGCGGGCTGATGTTCGCCCTCGTGCGAATCTCCGTGCCCGGCCGGCGTCGGAGGGTCGCCGTGGTCTTCCTGGCCTCGACCATCCTGGGCCTGGCCGGGCTCCTGGCGGTGGCGCGGATGTCCCCCCTCCTCCTCCTCCACGGACCCGTCGGGGCGGCCTTCGCGCGCCTCGACCCGCCGTCCGGCACCGCCTCGGTGGTGGAGATCGAGTGGGACCGGAGCCTCACCGGGTACGGCCGCTTCGTCCTAGAGGACCCGACGCGCTCCACGGCCGCGGCGGGGGCGCTGACCCTCGGCGACGGCTCCGGCGAGGACCCGAGCGACGAGGTCCTGCTCCTGGAGCGCAGGCCGACGTACACCGTGGGTGGGGGGCCGCCAGGCGTGGACGCGGTCATCGCCCTGCCGGTGCGGGACGGCTGGTGGTACCTCCACACGGATCACTGAGGGCAGGACCCACCCGGGTCACGAGCCCCCGAGAGCCGAAGACCTCGAGAGCCGAAGACCCCGAGAGCCGAAGACCCCGAGAGCCGAAGACGCTGAGCGGTGGGGTCTTCGAGCCGGACCGACGACCCCCGCCGGCGGACGAGCGCCCGCCCGGCGGAGGCTCGGGAGTGGGGACCCGGCCGAGGACCCAGCTGCGGGCCGCGGCCGGTGGGTGGCGTCGCTCAGTCGCGGCTGCGGAGCTTCGCCAGCAGGCGGAGGATCTCGAGGTAGAGCCACACGAGGGTGACCATGAGCGCGAACGCCCCGTACCACTCCATGGCCTTGGGCGCACCGCTCCGGCTCCCCCGCTCGATGAAGTCGAAGTCGATCAGCAGGTTGAACGCCGCCAGCCCGACCACGAAGAGCGAGATGCCGATGCTGATGTTGCCCGAGCCGTGGAGCGCGGTCATTTGGACCCCGAAGAAGCCGAGCACCATGGAGACGAGGTAGAAGAGCATCACCGCGCCGGTGGCGGCCATGACGACCGAGCGCAGCCGCTCCGTCACCTTGATGATCCGGAAGGCGTAGAGCGCGAGCATCGAGAAGGCGGTGGTGATCGTCAGGACCACCGCCTGGAAGACGATGCCTCCGCCGACGCCGGCGTCCGCCGGGACGCTGCCCGCGATGAGCACCGAGATGGCGCCCAGGAAGAGGCCCTCGAGGAGCGCGTAGGGGACCGCGAGGGAAGGGGCGAGGGCGGGCTTGAAGCTGATGACGAGCGCGACGACGAGGCCGCCGAGGGCGCCGCCCCACATCCAGGGCATGACGCTCGCGGGGCTCTCGACGCCCATGCGCCAGGTGTAGGCCGCGGAGAAGGTGAGGGCCAGGAGGAGGATGGCGGTCTTCGCCATGGTCCCCTGGACGGTCATCGTGGCGGTCTCGGCGGTGGCGCCGAAGCCGGTGCCGCGGAAGACCGACTCCCGCATCACGGGGTTGTTGGAGCTGCTCTGCATGGTCTGGGTCGTTCGGGGAAGGGCGGGGCGTGGGGTGGTAGAGGGTATCGAGTGCGCCGGCCGCGGCGGGCGGCCGGCGCGGGTGGCTGGGGCCCTATCGCGCGCCGAGCCAGCGCACGAGCGGCGAGTCGAAGGCCACCGGCTCGGGGCACAGCAGCGGCTCGCCGTAGCGCCTGCGGATGCGCTCGCCGTAGGTGCGCGCCTTGGTCTCCACGCGCTCGAGGATGTCGGCGCCGTAGAGCAGGTGCTTGCCCTCGTCGTCCGCGCCGGAGCGCTCGAGCTGGGTCGCGTAGGCGAGGATCGCCGCGCGCTTGCGCTCCCACACCGGCTCGATGTCGACGATGAACGTGGGCTCGAAGGGGGTGTGGGACATGAAGTGCGCCAGCTGGGCCGGCCGGCGCGCCGCGGGGCCGCCGGTGATCGCCGCGAGCTGGCCGAGCCCGGACAGGTACCAGCCCTGCCGCGCGAGCAGGGACGTGGCCTCGTGGTCGGGGTGCGGGTCGCTGCCGTGGTGGGTGAGCACGAGGTCGGGGCCCAGGGTCCGCAGGTGCTTCGCCACCGCCTCCCGAGCCTCGGTGGTCGCCGTGACCCGCCCGTCGGGCTGGTCCAGGTTCCCGCGCCAGGCGAGGCCGAGGAGCTCGGTGGCGCGGGCGGCCTCCGCGTCCCGGTCCTCGCGGGTCCCGCGGGTGCCCATCTCCCCGCGCGTGACGTCGAGCACGCCCACGCGCGCCCCGGCGTCCACCAGCCGCAGGATCGTCCCGCCGGCGGAGATCTCCGCGTCGTCGGGGTGGGCGGCGATCACCAGCACGTCCAGTGAGCTCATGTTCGGTCTCCTGCGTCGTCTTCCAGGTGCAGCACGAGGTGCTCGGTCGAGGTGGCGGGCAGCTCCCGCCAGAGGGTCTCCACGAAGTCGGGGCCGAAGCGAGCCACGAACTGGAACGGGCCCAGGACGCGCTCCTGGGGCGCGCCGCGCGGGACCAGCGTGTGGTTGACGCGGCGCACCTGCCGGGCGCCCTTGCCCGCGCGGTTCTGGTGCACGCGGGTCGCCTTGTCGATGACCTTGCCGATGGAGGCGCGCACGTGCTCGGCCGTCTTCTTGAGGGTGATGCCGAGGGCGGGCTCCAGCTCCGCGAGCTCGGCGCGGTGGGCGGTCAGCGCGGCGGAGGCCTCCTCGCTCACGCGACGCAGGGCGCCGATGACCTCGGGCTCGGCGCCGCGGTCCTCGGGGGGCGAGAAGTCGCCGCCCGCCCGCAGCACCTCGTCCACCTCCGCGCCCACCCGCCCGAGGGCGTGCCGGGTGTCCCCGTCCAGCAGGGTGACCGAGACGCGGGGCACGAAGGGGGTCCGGGGCTGGCCCGCGAGCTCCCGGGCCGGGCCGAGCTGGGCGTGGTAGGCGAGCTCTCCGAGCCCGCCCACGTACGCGCAGGTCGGGAACACGGCGTCCTGGACCAGGGGGCGCACGAGGGCGCCCGCGGACCACTCACCGGGCGCGCCGACCACGAGGCTGCCCACCTCGGCCCAGGTCCGCTCCCCGGGGTCGCCGTCCCGGAGCAGGCCCCCGGGGGAGGCGCGGTGCGCGGTGCGCTCGGCGCCGCCCCCCGCCCCCGCGAGGTGCTGGTAGACCAGGGCCGCGCCCGGCGTGCCCTCCGCCCCGTCCACGGGGATCGCGGGCGGGAAGCCGGCGCTGGCCAGCTCGGCCTCCCCCGCCCGCAGGGCCGCCGCCAGGTCCCCGCCGCCGGGGCGGCCGGACACGAGCCGCGCCATCTCGCTGGAGAGGACGGGCCGGATCCACTCGGGCTCGCAGACCACGAGGCCGTGGGCGCCGACGAGCTCGCTCAGCGTCCGCGTGAAGGCGCGCGCGAGGGTCTCGCCGTCCCGGGGCATGAAGAGGTCCAGGGCGGCGTCGGCGCCGCCGTGCTCCTCGACCATGCCGCGCAGCTGGGCGCGGACCGCGTCCAGCCGCTGGGCCTCGCCGTCGATGAAGAGCTCGCCCACGGGCGTCCGACCCGAGGCCAGGCCCGCCAGCCCGACCTTCTGCAGGTCGAGGTTCCGGTTGAGCTGCCACGCGTGGTGCACCTCGGCCACGTCGTGGTCGTCGGCGTGGTTCCAGAAGACGGGGACCACCGGTGTGCCCCAGGCCTCGGAGAGCTCCCGGGCCAGCTTGCAGGCCTGGAGGGCCTTGTAGAGGCAGTAGAGCGGCGAGGTCAGGAATCCCGGCTGCTGACCGGTGAGCACGCACGGGACGCCGTTGGCGCGGAGGGCGTCGAGGCCGTCGCGGGCCGCCGGCGCGAGGGCCACCCCCGCGTCGGCGAGGCCCCGCTCGAGGAGGTCCGCCAGCGCCCCGCGCTCCTCGGACCCGAGCCGCTCCCCGGGCCGGGGGACGTCCTCCGGCCGGGTGGCCACCGGCACCGGACCGAAGGACCGGCCCCGGGAGAGCCCTGCCCGGGCCAGGTCCGAGAGGCCGAGGACGTCGGCGGGCAGGTGCTGGACGCGGGCGTTCATCCGAGGATCGCGGCCCGGAGCTCGGCCGCCATCGCGTCCATCGCCCCGGCGGCGGCGTCCTTCCAGTGCATCTCCGGTCGTTTCTGGCCGGCGAAGAGGATGCCGCGGGAGGAGTTCACGAGGGCCCCGTGCAGGCCGTCGCGGAAGCCGCCGACCACGTCCTCCGCGCCCGCGCCCTGCGCCCCGTAGCCCGGCAGCAGCAGGGGCGTCCGCGGCATGAGCTCCCGCAGGTGGGCGAGCTCGGCGGGGTGGGTGGCGCCCACGACCGCCCCCACGGAGCTCCAGCCGCACTCGCCCACGAGCCCCTCGCCCCAGCGGTGGACCGCGGCCGCGACCCGGTCGGCGAGGGGCACGCCGTCCCCGGTGTCGAGGGCCTGGAACTCCGCGCTCGAGGGGTTCGAGGTGCGCACGAGCACGTACATGCCCGCGCCCGTGGCGGCGCACTCGTCGATGATGGGGGCCACCGAGTCCGAGCCCAGGTAGGGGTTGACGGTGATCGAGTCGCAGAGGGTGCGCGGGTCCTGCCCCTCGACACCCCGCAGGAACGCCTGGGCGTAGGCGGCGGCGGTGCTGCCGATGTCGCCGCGCTTCACGTCGCCCACCACGAGCAGCCCGGCGTCCCGGGACGCGGCCACCACGCGCTCGAACTCGGCCACGCCGTCGGCGCCGAAGACCTCGAAGAAGGCCGACTGGGGCTTCACGGCGGGGACCTTGCCTGCGGCCACCTCCACGATCTGGCACAGGAAGTCGCCCACCGCGCGGGCGCGCTCGGCGCGGCTCGCGTCGGGGTCGCGGGCCACGGAGAACTCCTCGGGGAGGTGGGCGAGGTGCGGGTCCAGCCCCACGACGCACGGGTTCCCCGCGCGCTCCACGGCGGCGTGGAGGCGGTCGGCGAAGGCGGCCATCAGGTGGCCTCGTCGGGCTCGGGGTCGGGGGTCGCGTCCGCGCCGCTGGCGCCCCCCGGGGGGGCGTCCATGCCCAGGGCCTGCCAGCGCTCCTGGGTCTCGTCGAGGGTGGCCACCTGCTCGCTCGCGGGCACGAGCACGCCGGCGGAGACGGTGACGCGCAGGGCCTCGTCCACGGAGATGTCCAGGGGGATCAGCCGGCTCGCCTCGATGAAGACGGTGAAGCCCGTCATGGGCATGGGCGAGGTGGGGATGAACACCGAGAGGAAGTTCCCCTCGAGCTCGTTGTGGATGGTCTTCAGGCCGCCGCCGGTGACGAACCCGATGGCCCACACGCCCTCGCTCGGGTAGGGCGCGGCCACGACCGTGTCGAACTCGAGCTCGTTGTCCGACAGGAAGAAGTCGACCAGCTGCTTCGTGTAGGGGTACACGGAGCGCACCAGGGGGATGCGGGTGAGGGCCTTGTCGAAGCTCGCGATCAGGCCGCGGCCCAGGAAGCCGCTGGCCAGATAGCCGAGGAAGAGGACGATGACCGCCGCGAGGAGGATGCCGATCCACTCGGGGACCGGCGTCGCCGCCCGCAGCCGCTCCCGGTCGATGGCGAGGGCCTCGAAGTTCCGGATGAACGTGTAGCGGGGCGCGCGGTGGTCCTCGATCGCTGCCTGGGCCGCCTGGGAGCCGAGCTCGCCCAGGCGCCGGCCCTGGCCGATGTCGTCCTGGAGCTCGACGGGGAGCAGGTCGAAGTCCACGAACTGCTTGGCCCGCGGGTCCACGTCCATCATCGCCAGGGCCTGCCAGCCCAGGGAGTTGCCGTCCAGGACGGTCAGGATGGCCGCGTTGATGGGCTTCGTGAGGTAGGTGTTCACGAACTGCACCACAGTCGCGAACACGAAGATCGTGAGCACCGTGGGCAGGAGCACCACGAGGCCACGCACGAAGAAGTTGCGCTTCTTCTTCCGGGCCTTCTTCTCCCGCTTCAGCTGCCGCTTCGCGGCACGGGTCAGCTTCTTGGACTCCTCGGGCACCATCCGGGCCAGAGGGTACCGGAGTCCGGCCGGGCTTTCAGACGGCCAGGAGCCCAATCCGTGGGGGGCCGGGCCGGGCCCGACCGGCCAGCCACCGTCAACGGAGAGAGCCCCCCCGGCGCCGTGCCGGGGGGGCTCTCTCCTTCAGGTCACGCCCGGGGGCGTGCGCTCCGGATCACTGGAAGGTGATGCCGACCGCGGTCGAGAAGTTCGAGGTCGGGTTGCCGCCGGTCTCGTCACGCGTCCAGTACTGGAAGAAGCGCGTCTCGCCGGCCATCGCCGCGGAGGTGCCGCTCGGGCCGGGGATGGCCGAGAGGTCCGGGCTGAAGCTGACCGCGCCGCCGGCGCCGGAGTCGAGCACGTTGCCCGCGTAGCGCCCGATGGAGGTGCTCGCGATGCAGAGGTTGCCGACCGAGCCGCCCGGGTTGGCGATGTAGATCGTGTCGCCCGAGGTCAGGAAGTAGCCGAGGGAGTCGGCCGGGAGGTTCCGGACGTCCAGGGTGAGGTTGTTGTCGGCCGCGACGTCGCTGCCGTTCATCGTCAGCACCGCGCCGCCGCCGGAGGCGTTGGCCTGGGCCGAGCACACCTGGGTGCCGAGGCCCTCGCGGATGGTGAGGATGCCGTTGCCGAACTCGCTTCCAGCCGCGCCCCAACCGGACACATGGATCCAGTACGGGTTACCGGCCGCGGCCGGGACGTTCAGGATGCTGGTCGGGTCCGCCGGGAAATTCACGTCGTCGTGGCAGGCGATGAGGCTGCCGGTGGAGGCGTCGAAGACCTGAAGGATCGTGTCGAAGTCGGAGCCCGAGGTGCTGACCTCGAGATCAGAGTCGGACTCGGCGAAGTAGATGAACCAGAGGTCGCTCCCGCCGCTGCCGCAGGTGAAGCCCACGCCGGAGTCGGTGGCGTACTCGGGGTTCCAGAGGGTCGTGCCCTCCTCGATGATGGCGTACTCGCCGGGCGTGCCGTTGATCTCGTCGATGTCGATGAAGGAGACGTCGACGTTGTCGTAGAGCACGCCGGTGTCGTCGTAGTTGCTGGCGTAGCTGGCGAAGCCGAACTGGAAGAGCTGGCCGTCGATGCCGGGATCGAGCTCCATCGTGATGGTCACGTTGTCCCAGTTCCGGATGCTGTTGTCCGTCAGGTCGATCCGACGCTCACGGATGGTCGCGTACGAGCCGCCGAGGGAGTCGAGGACCTTCAGGAAGGCGAACATCTGGGCGTCGCCCTGGCCGTTGCCGACGAAGTCACTCTTCTTCACGTCGAAGGAGAAGACCGCGTACTGGCCGACGTTGGCCGTCCGCACCGGCTGCTCCTTGTAGACGGAGGCCTCGATGTAGTTGCCGTTCGCATGGTCGCCGTTCACGTAGTCGTTGTAGACAACGATGCTCTGGGAGCCCTGATCGGCGGCCTGCTGGGTGTCGGTGATGGCGGAGAAGCCGCCGCCGGGGTTCGGCGCGCCGAAGGGGCCGTAGCCGTAGAGGTAGCCGCCGGTCGGGTCGAACACGTTGGCATAGCAGAGCCAACCCTCGCTGGAGAGGGCGTTCGCGTCGTTGATGTCCAGCCCGTCGAAGTCCTGGCTGTAGGGGTTCATCGTGGGCGGGGGCGGCGGGGGGCCCTGCCACTCGATGTTGTCGTAGATCCGGCCGGAGTCCTCGAAGTTCGAGCAGGTGTTGATGAAGCCGAACTGGAGCAGCTGGCCGTCCCAGGCGGGGTCGATGGTGATCGACAGCTGGCCCGCGGCCCAGGTGGTGTCGGAGGCGCCGGTGGTGTCGAGGAGCTCGAACGCGAGGGTCGCGAAGCTGCCGCCGACGGAGTCGAGCACCTTGATGAAGGCGCCGGTCGTCGCGGAGGTGGCGACGTTGGTCGACTTGATGTAGTCGAAGTCGAACGTCCACGTGTCGCCGATGCTGTCCGCGGAGATGGTCTGGGAGATGAACGTGTTCGTCTCGACCAGGTCGCCGGCGCCGTGGGCGCCGCCGTTGTTGTAGTTGCTGTCGGTCTGCATGGCCTGGTCGCCTTGCGCACCGCCGCCCAGTCCGGTGATGACGAGCGTGCCCTCACCGACCTGGTTGTTGGAGGCGAAGCCGTAGCCGTACAGGAACGTGGACCCGGTGGAGTCGAACACGTTCACGTAGTTGCTGAAGCCGAGGTTGGTCAGCGCGGCGACGTCGGCCGGGTCAGCGGCCTCGAAGTCGATGGAGCGGACCTGCAGCTGCGCGTTGGCGGCGGAGCCGAGCGCCGTAAACGCCGCTGCGGTCAGGAGAGTGCGAGAGAGATTCATCGGAGAGAGAAGGGATGAAGTTGCTAGTAGGGCGGATCGATTCGATCTCTGGCGGACCCGCGCGCGACGAGCACGCAGAGATGGGGAGTCGTCACCAGGCACCAAAAACGTATTCGAGTGCGAACGGCCCGAGCGGCCGACTCGGCACTTGCGTTCCGATTTGCGCCGAAACGGATCAGGCAATTTGCCGCACCGCGACAAACCGTCACATCTACTGTCGCGGCGTCAGGAGCGCTGCTACGTGACTCAGATCGAGGAGCCCGGCAGCCGCTCGAGGAACTCACGGGCCACGGCGTCCGCGAGTGGGAGGCCACGCTCGCCGAGCCGGTACCGACCGCCGCGCGCCTCGAGGAGCCCGCTCGACTCCAGCCGGTCGGCGATCACGAGCGCGTCGGCTGCGGCGCGCTCGTCGGCGCCGGCGCGCGTCGCCGCGGCCGCGGGCTCCACCCCGTCCCGCAGCCGGAGCCCGAGCCACCAGGTCTCCGCCAGCCGCGCGCGCGCGTCCGGCTCCTCCCGCCACTCGGTCGCGTGCCCGTGGGACGCCACCCGCCGCAGGTACGGGCTGATCCCCCGAGGGTTGCCGGACCGGACGTGCCCGACCTTGCTCACCGCCCCGGGCCCGATCCCCACGTACTCGCCGTTCTCCCAGTAGTTGACGTTGTGGACGCAGGCCTCTCCCGGCCGCGCGTGGTTCGAGATCTCGTAGGCCTCGAGCCCGCTGGCGCCGGCCAGCTGGCGGGTCGCGTGGAACATCTCCAGCTCAACCTCCTCCTCCGCCGCCCGCAGCCGACCCCGGTCGAGCCAGCGCTTGAACCGCGTGTCCTCCTCGAAGGTGAGGTTGTAGGCGGACAGGTGGTCGGGGCCCAGGTCGAGGACCCGGGTGAGGTCGGCGCTCCAGGCGTCGGGGGTCTGGTCGGGGACCGCGTAGATGAGGTCGACGTTGAGGTGGCGGATCCCGGCCCGGCGCGCCGCCTCGAAGGCCCGGAAGGAGTCCGCCGCCGAGTGGACGCGCCCGAAGAGCTGGAGGACCTCGTCGTGGAGGGACTGGAAGCCGATCGAGAGGCGCGGGACCCCGAGGTCCAGGAAGCACGCGGCCTTGTCCACGTCGAGGCTCTCCGGGTTGCACTCCGCCGTGACCTCCCGCGCGCTCTGGCGCCAGCCGGTGAGCGCCTCGAGGCCGTCCAGCAGGGCGCGCAGCTGGCCCGGTGAGAGGAGAGAGGGGGTGCCCCCTCCGAGGAAGACCGTGCGCGGGGCGCGCGGGGCGCGCTCCCGCGCCTCCTCCAGGATGGCCGCGACCATGGCGTCCACGTCGTGCCCCTCGTCGGGGACCGAGAAGAAGTCGCAGTAGTGGCACTTGGCGGCGCAGAAGGGGAGGTGCACGTAGAGCGGCGTCCCCTCGGCGGCGCGGGGCGGCGGGGCCACCTGCGGCGCGCCCCTCCTCGCCGCGCTCGACGTCGGCTCCCCGCCGGGCCCCGGTGCTCCTGCGCTGCTCATGGTCGCCCTCGGTCTCCGTTCACCGGTCGAGGCGGAGGACGGCCGTGCGCCGCTCGCCGGGCTGGAGCCCGACGTTCGTCTCCGCGAGGTCCACGGGCCGGGCCTTGAGGTCCACGCCCTTCGCCTCGATGCGCGTCGGGAGGCCCGGCACGCCCTCGAGGTCGAACACCCACGCCGCCCCGTCCGAGCTCACGCCCGCGGCGCGCCGCTCGATGACGCCGCCCGCGATGACGCGCCCCTCCGGGTCCTCGTGGAAGATCGAGATCATGCGCAGGGCCTCGCGGCCGTCCCCGGTCACGCGCACGAGGAGGTCCGCCGCGGGCCAGAGCCGGACCTCTCGAGTGCGCTCCTCCAGGGGGTCGACGCGGACCGTGGCGGGCGCGTACCCGTCGGCGCCGACGCGCAGCCAGAGCGGCGTGCGGCTCTCGATCCAGGGGAGGTCCACCGGGGAGCTCCCCCCCTCGAGGACGACCGCCTCGTCCGCCGCCTGGCCCCGGAGGGTGACCGGGTTCATGGCTGGCGCCCGGGTGATCCGGACGTCCCCGAGGCCGGCGCCCGAGGGGCCGTCCAGCACCACGAGCCGGTTGAGGGGGAAGGGCACGCCCACCAGCGCGTGGGCGCTGTCGGCCGGCGCGAAGGCCGTCCCGAGCCCGGGGAAGCGCACGCGCTGACCGTTGAAGACCCCGCCGACCAGGCGGAGCCTGGCGCGCTCGGGGACCTGGACCTCGAAGCGGCTGCCCGTGACCGGGACCTGCACCCGCTCCACCTGCGCCTGCTCGAGGACCTCCAGCGTGAAGCTCCCGGTCCGCACCTGGGACGGGAGGGCGTCGCCCACCTGGAGGAGGGCCTCGCCCTCGAAGGGCCTCGTGCGGGCGACCGGGGCGCCCCCGAGGCCCTCGGTGCGCGCGGCCTCCAGGCTCGAGCCCTCCAGACCTCCGCCGCTCCCTGGCCCCGCCAGCGCGGGGTCCTCCGGCCCTCCGGGCTCACCGCGGTCTCCGGGCCCAGGCGCCCCCGCGAGCCCCGGCGCCCCCACGAGCAGCGGGTCGCTCTCGGCCCGCTCACGCACGCCGGGATCACCGAACGCGGTCCACCCCAGGAGCGCGATCACCGCGAGGGCGAGCGCGGCGGAGGTGATCCGGAGCAAGGGCCTCATGGCCCACAGTGTCGTCGAACCGGGGCCCCGCGTCGACCGGCAGGATCAGCCGGCCGCCCGGAGCTCCTCGGGCCCGTACTCGCCGAGGCTCGCCTCGACCGACGGATAGCCCAGGGCCCGCGCCATGGCCACGGGGTCCGCGCCGGCGCCGTCGGGGAGCACCTCCGCGCCCCAGCGGAGGAGCAGGTCCACCACGGGGAGCAGCGCGCCCTCGTCGAAGGGGCGGACCTCGCAGGCGCCACCCTCCTTGCGGAAGTAGGCCCGCGCCGTGATGGCGGCGCACAGGGGGCTCTTGCCCATGGAGCTCTGGCGGTTCGGGTCGGCGCCCGCCTCCAGCAGCGTCCTGCAGGAGTCCACCTGCGCGGCGCTGGCGGCGTACAGCAGCGGGGTGAAGCCCCGCCCGTCCACGGCGTCGACCTCGGCGCCCGCCTCGAGCAGGGCCGCGGCGGCCGCGCCATGGCCCCCGACGGCGGCGCGGGCGAGGGGCGTCATGCCGGTGCTGGACTCGCACACGTCGACCTCGGCGCCGGCCTCCAGCAGGTCCCGCACGGTGTCCGCGGACCCGCGCTGGGCGGCGAAGGTGAGGGCGGTCCGGCCGGCCTCGTCCGAGGCCGACACGTCCGCGCCGTCCTCGATCAGCAGGCGGCTCACGGCCGTGCGGCCGAGGGCGCAGGCGATCATCAGGGCCTCCCCGTGGTCGCCGCCGGCGTCGAGGAGGGCGGACACGACCTCGGGCTCGCCCGCGGCGGCGGCCATCATGAGGGGGGTCCAGCCCGAGGTGGCCGGGCGGGTGTCGACGGTGGCGGGCACGGCGTCCAGCAGGTGCTGCTCGGAGAGGGCCCGGAGGTCGCCGCGCTCGATGGCGGACATGAGCGCCCGGCCCGGGTCCCGGCGGGTCCTGGCGCGGTGCTTCGGCTGCTCGTCCTGCTGCTCTTCGCTGGTCATGTCGTTGGTTCCTCCGGCGTCGCCCGCGCGGGGCGCCGCCCGGCGACTCAGTCGCCCGCCATCACGTCGTAGAGCTTGCGCAGGGCGTCGCGCTCGATCTGGCGGACGCGCTCGCGGGTGAGGCCCACGATCTTCCCGATCTCCTTGAGGGTCATGGGCTCCGCCCCCTCGCCGAGCCCGTAGCGCAGGCGCAGGATCTGGGCGTCGCGCTCGTCGATCACGCCGAGCAGCTCGTCCAGCCGCGACAGCAGGTCCTGGTGGAGCATGGTCTCCTCGGGGTCCGAGGCGTTCTCGTCCTCCACCGTGTCCTGGGTCTGGGTCATGACGTCCAGGGACACCTGGCCGGCCTGGTTGGACTCGATGGTGCGCTTGAGCAGCGGCCACGACTCGCGCGGGATGCCGAGCTCCATGGCGACCTCCTCCACCGTGGGCATGCGGCCGAGCATGTAGCGCAGCTCGTTGGCCACGTTCCGCCACTTGGAGATCATCTCCGTCATGTAGCCGGGCACGCGCACGGACTTGACCGTGTTCGTCAGGGCGCGCCGGATCGACTGCTTGATCCACCAGGTGCCGTAGGTGGAGAAGCGACAGCCCGCCTCGGGGTCGAACTTCTCCGCGGCCTTCATCAGGCCGATGTTCCCCTCGGCGATGAGGTCCTGCAGGTTGAGCCCCCGGTCGTTGTACATCTTCGCGATGGACACCACGAGCCGGAGGTTGGCCCGGATCAGGTGCTCGCGCGCCTCCAGATCCCCCGCCTGGACGCGGGCACCGAGCTCCTTCTCCTCATCGGCGGTGAGGAGGGGGACCTCGTTGATCTCGTGGAGGTAGGTCTCGAGGCAGCGTTCGGCGGAAATGGCGGTGCTCCGTGTCGAGGGGAGGGGAACAGGTCCGGGGCGGGCCCCAGGGGGCGCCCGCTCCACCCCCTCCGTTCGGATCGCCGGACGTCCCTTCTTGAGGCCACGGAGCCGTTCCTCCGGCCCGGTCTCGCATCGGAGATCGTGCTACCCTTCCGCCCCGCAATATGGGTCCCACCACCAACAAGCCGGCCGTCTCCGAGGCGGACTTCACCGCCCTGCTCAGGGGGCGGGCCGAGGCCTTCCTCACCCTCTGCGCCGTGCCCTCGGGCTCACGCTGGTCGAAGCGGCGCTTCTTCGAGGTCTCCGCGGGCGCGGACGAGCTGGAGTCGTTCCTCGACGACTACGGCGCCCGCACGAACCGGACCTTCTCGGCCTTCACCGAGCTGGTGGCCTCCATCCGCGGCTTCGCCCTCGCCGGGATGAAGCTGGCTCACCTGGACCGGCGGCTGGACTCCTACGGCGTGGCGGACCGCATGCCCGGGGAGGGCGCCGAGGTCCTGGAGCACGTCCGCGAGGCCCACGGGTTCGTGGAGGGGCGGATGACCCTGCTCATGGAGGCGCTCCTCGAGGAGGGCCAGCGCCTCGGCGTCACGGAGCTCGAGCGCGGGCAGGGCCACCGCTCGGAGGACGCCATGGAGGTCCCGCCGCGGCTGCCGCACAACGTCGACCTGGACCGGATCGACGACGACGACCACCGCATCGCCAAGGTGGCCACGAGCTACCTCTCCGCCTACGAGATGCTCGACTCGGTGGGGATCGAGCCCATGGACGAGGCGGAGCAGCGGGAGGAGTTCCTCCGCGAGAGCTGCAGCGAGGAGACCGCCCGCGTCTGGCAGGCGACGGTCCACAACCTCCAGTCGAGCTACGACACGTACGTCAAGAACACGGTCCTGGAGACGGGGGACCCGCGCCTCCGGGACCTGCGCGGGCACGTCTCGGCCGCGCTGCACACCCTCGAGGCCGTCACGTACCTGATCCACTTCGTGGAGCGGCACGAGCGCGGCCTGCGGTCCGACATGGCGGACTCGGTCCTCCAGCGGCTGGTCCCGCGCTCGCAGGTCCGCGCCGTGACCCTGAACCGGCTCCTGGTGAGCGCCCTCGCCTTCATCCGCAGCGGAGCCGACATCGCGGCCTCCCTGCTCCCGAGCTACACCCGGGTCTCCAGCGTCGAGCTCACCCTGCGCGAGGGGGTCTTCCTGCACGCCCGGCCCGCGTCCCTGATCGTCGCCGTCGTCCAGCACCACGGCACGCCGGTGGAGCTGGAGGTGGCGGGCGCCCGCTGCAACGCCGGCTCCATCCTGGAGCTCATGGTGGCCATCGGCTCCCACCCCGAGCAGCGCCACTTCTCCGCCCACGGGGACGAGCGCACCCTGCGGGACCTGGAGGCGCTCTTCGCCGCCGACCTCGGGGAGTCCGGGCTCGAGGACCTGCCGTCCTCCCTGGACTACCTGCGGCAGCGACGCTGAGCGGCGGGGAGCTGGGCCCGAGCTGCGGGCCCTCAGCCCCGCTCAGATGCCGAGGAACAGGCGGTCCGCCAGCATCTTCGGCAGGCCGGCGCGGACGATCCGGTCCGCCTCGCGCTCGATGTCGTACTCCACGCGCCGGAGCTCCACGAGCTGGGTCGAGGTGTCGTAGACCGCGAAGGCGGCCCGGCAGTCCTCGTCCCTGGGCTGGCCCACGCTCCCCACGTTGACGAGCGCGACCGTCGAGTCCTCGAGGTCCACCTCCCGGTCGATGGTGTAGGAGGTCCGCTCGGGGGACTCGATGAGCCGCATGATCGTGACCGGTACGTGGGTGTGCCCGAGGAACCCGACCGGGCGGTCGAGCAGGTCGAGGGACGGGTCGGCCTCCTCCGTGCTCTGGATGTAGTCGAAGCGGTCGGGGTCCGGCAGCGTCCCGTGGGCGAGGACGCAGTCGTCCGTGGCCTCCACCAGGGGCAGCTCCGCGAGCCACCGGAGGTCGTCCCGGGAGAGGCGCTCCCGGGTGAAGTCCACGGCGGCGCGGGCGTTGGCGTTGAACAGGCGCGTGTCGAGCTCCCCGACGCAGGCGGCGTCGTGGTTGCCCTTCACCACCAGGGCGTCCCGCTCACGGAGGGCCGCGATGGCCTCGGCCGGAGCCGCGCCGTAGCCCACCACGTCGCCCACCTGGAGGATCCGATCGATGACGTCCGCCTCCAGCGCGTCGAGGACGGCCTCGAGCGCCGAGAGGTTGGCGTGGATGTCACCTAGGATCGCGTATCTCATGGGTGGGGTCTCGGGGGGGCCCCGGGGCCGCGAGCGCCAGGGCGCAGGCGACCCACCCGAAGATCGGCAGGCCAGCCCCGATCCAATGAGCGCTGGCCAGGGGGAATTCGAACGACCCCCTCAGGGTCTCTCCAGCGTCCAGCCAGGACAGCGCCGCCCGCCCCGCGCCGGTCTCGCCCGTGAGGAGCCCTGGGACCACGGTGACCAGGGCCAGGACCAGGATCGCCCGGACCCGGGGCTCGAGGGGGAGCTGGAGGGCGCAGAGCGCGAGGGCGGCCACGTGCAGCCAGCCCAGCACGAGGGCGCCGAGGGACTCGCCGGCGCGGAAGGACACCAGCTGCCACTCGTGGAAGAGGTGGGCGGGGACGAGGGCCAGGGCCCCGGCGAAAGCGGCCGTCAGGGTGAGGGCCGCCCCCTGGAGCGCGATCCGACCCGAGGGGCCCGCGGGGCGCAGGAGCCAGGAGAAGCCGTCGAGGGGAGCCATCCCGAGGACGATCACCAGCGCTCCACCCAGGAATGCTACTTCGTAGGCGCCCGTCCAGTGGTGCAGGTCGGCGGTCACGAGCCCCAGCGGAAGGAAGGTCCGGAGCGCCGGCCAGGACAGGAGCAGCAGCACGACGAGCAGCCACCCGAGCGGTCGGCGGAGGTGGTGTCGGACGAGGTCGAGGGTGACGTGCAGGGCGCTCATCGGGCTGGAGCCTAACCGTCGCGGCGCTGATCCGCGCGCTCCTGTAGGCTGGGTCCTCGGCTGTCTCCTCGGCTGGGCCACGTGGTCCCTGCACCGGCGGCCGGGCTCCCGATCCCGGCGACGGCGCCGATCGTCTTGACAGTGGCCCGACGTTCTCTAGAGTCTCGCGCCCGCGACGCCGCGTCGCCCTCCTCCAACCCCTCCCAGCACCCCATGGAACGACGACTTGGCCGAGGACTTGGATCGCTCCTGGGGCAGTCCGAAGGGGCGGCTCCGGAGCGTGCGCCGGCGGCGTCCGGCACCCCGGCACCGGCGGAGGCGCCGGTCGAGGGCGTCGGTCGGATGCTCGAGGTGGCGGCGATCCGCCGTAACCCCGATCAGCCCCGCAAGGTCTTCGACTCGGAGGGGCTGGAGGAGCTGCGCCAGAGCATCGCCCGCCACGGCGTGCTCCAGCCGATCACCGTCCGCCGGGCGGGTGAGGGCTTCGAGATCATCTCCGGCGAGCGCCGCTGGCGCGCCGCGAGGAACGCCGGACTCGAGACGCTGCCCGCGGTGGTCCGCGACGACGTCTCGGACGAGGTCAGCCTCGAGCTGGCCATCGTCGAGAACATCCAGCGCATGGACCTGGACCCGGTCGAGAAGGCCCGCGGCTACCGCGCGCTGATGGACCGGGTCGGCCTGACCCAGGAGCAGGTGGCCGAGCGCATGGGGGTCAAGCGCTCCTCCGTGGCGAACCAGCTCCGCCTGCTCGACCTGCCGGAGGAGGCCCTCGAGGCTCTGAGCCAGGGCCTGATCACCACCGGCCACGCCAAGGCGCTGCTGGGGCTGGGGGACGCGGACGCGGTCCGCAAGGCCCTGGGTCAGGTGGTCCGTAAGCAGCTCTCGGTCCGCGAGACCGAGCAGCTCTCCCGCTCCGCCAGCCCCAAGGGTACGGCCTCCGACCCGACCCCCTCGAAGCCCGCCAAGGTCCCGGCCTGGGTGGGGGAGCTCGAGGGCCGGCTGCGGGAGGCGCTCGGGGTCAAGGTGACTCTGCGGAACGGCAAGAAGTACCGGGGCTCGATCACCCTGGACTACTCGAGCCGCGAGGAGCTCGAGCGGATCTGCGACCAGGTCGCGCCGAAGAAGACCGTCTGATCCGGTCTGCCTCGGATCGAGCCACAAGCGGTTGTGGTGTGGCGCCCTCGGATGCCGAGGAGCGGTGGGGGGCACCAGGGCGCGGGCGTGGATCGGAGCGTCGAGATCCTGCCCGAGGCCCAGCGGGGCGCCGAGTTTTCCACGCCGTCTCCACCATGTTGGGTCCGACCGCCTTCACGGCTTCCTTGAGTGCGGATGGGCTCTCTCGGTCCCGCAGGAGCCGCTGAGCGGTTGATCTTTGCAGGCGGCCAACCTCCGGGTCCGCCGCAGATCGCGGTTGTCCACAATCGAACCTGGCCAGATGTGGGCAGGGTGTTCCACGTGGAACAACGGTCGAGCAGGCGTGGCCCACCGATGTTCCAGTCCGCCCTTCTGTGGGGGGGGTGTTCCACGTGGAACGAGTCCGCAGGACCCTGGACGTCACCGCTCGTTTCCACGTCCAGAGTCGCCCATGTTCCACGTGGAACAGGCCCGGTCGGACGGCGCCGAGGTGGGGCCGAGTGGCGCTGAGGGCACGAAGAGAGGGGGGTGAGCCGAGCTCACCCCCCTCCTGGGCTCCGGCGGGAGTCGGGCTCAGAGCATCTTCGCGCTGATGATCGTCACCGGCTCCAGCGGCGTCTCCGCCTTCGTCTCGCGCTGCTCCGCGTTGGAGATCTCCCGCACGATGTCGAGGCCCTCGAGCACGCGTCCGTAGACCACGTAGTTGCCGTCGAACTGATGCTGGGGAGAGGCGGTGAGGTAGAACTGGCTCCCCGAGGAGTTGACCGCTCCGCCCTTCTTGGCGGCGGCCAGGACACCCTCGGCGTGGATCAGCCCGGTCTCCTCGGGCATGATCGTCTTCTCGGGACCCCCGAGGCCCCAGGTCGAGTCGTCCTCGTCGCGGGAGTTCGGGTCGCCGCCCTGGATGAACCCGCCGGGCTGGATCCGGTGGAAGCGGATCCCGTCGTAGTAGCCCTCCTTCACGAGGGTGACGAAGTTGCCCGCGTGGAGCGGCGCGGCCTCCATGTCGAGCCCGAGGACGATGGGGCCGAGGTCGGTGGTGAGCTCCACCCTCGGCGAGCCCTCGGGGAGGGGCGGGTTCTGGAGGATGAACGGGTGGCTCTCGGTCCAGGCCGCCTCGCTCTCCACGCTCGCCGCCAGGTGGGCGATGAGGGACTGACCGGTGTCGTCCGGGCCGATGGGGAACTCGAGGGAGGCGAGCACCGCCGGACCCGAGGCTCGGGCCTGGGTGAGGGACTCGATGGCCCCGTCGTACTCCCCGTCGTCGAGCTGGATCAGGGCCTTGTTGAGGTAGGCCCAGGCGCGGACCTCGGGGTCGGAGATGTCGGAGATGGCCTGGGTGAGGGCCGCCTTCCGGTCGTCGGAGCTCTGGGCGTCGTAGAGCTTGCCCCACTCGGCGCGTGCCGACTCGGTGGCCGCCTCGGTGGAGCTCTGGACGTACAGGATCGCGGCGGCTCCCACGGCGAGGGCGGTGAGCGCGGGCCACTTGTAGCGGAAGACCGCCTGGGCGAACCCGGACTGCTCTTCCTGGGCGATCGTGATTTCGGTGGCAGCCTTGTGCTTGGCCATCGGGGTGTGCCTGTTGTGCGAGGCGTTTTGGGTAGGTGCTGAGTTCGGGTGCCGGCGCGGTTCCAGGATCGCGAGGACCCTGAGCGCCGGCGGGGTGTCCCGTCCGCACGGGGGCCCGGCATTATAGGGGCTCTCTCCCTCGAGCGGGCAACCCGGCCCGCTGGCATCCACGCCCAGGCGACGAAAGCATGCTCATCCCGCTCCTCCTCTCGGTCTCGCCCCTCACCGCTCCGCTCGACCTCGCCGCCGGGGCGCCGCCCGAGGCCGCGCCGGCGGTCGCGGCCGTGGCGGACGACTACAAGACGCTGCTCAAGGAGGCGGGGAACGACCCGGAGAAGCTCTGGGCGCTCTACGAGTGGACCCTCGAGGCCGACGACCGCAAGAAGTACCGCAAGCGCGTGCTCAACAAGCTCGTGAAGGCCGACCCGGACCACGTCCAGGCGCGGGAGGCCCTCGGGCACGTGCAGTTCGAGGGCAAGTGGTTCGACTCGGAGCGCGCCCTCGACCGGCACATGTCGAAGATCGCGAAGGAGCGCGGGCTGGTGAAGTACGACGGCAAGTGGGTGGCGCCCACCGACGTGCCCTTCCTCGACAAGGGGTGGAAGAAGGACCCGGCGACCGGCGAGTGGTACGACCCCGTGGCCCGGCAGCGGCTGGCCGACGGCTGGAAGCTCCAGGACCTCAACTGGGTCTCCCCGGACGAGGTCTCCAAGATCGACCAGGGGCTCTGGAAGTGTGACGAGAAGTGGCTGCCGCTGGCCGATGCGGACGAGTGGCACGGGGACCTCGAGACCCCGTGGAAGATCCCGACCAAGCGCGCCACGGTCTGGTCCACGAACGACCGCGCCACCGCCATGAAGGCCGCCGCGGAGGCGGAGAAGGCCTACTTCGACATGCGGAAGGTCTTCGGCTTCGGCGGCGAGGACAAGCCGGCGTTCATGGTCGTCCGGAGCCAGGCGGAGTACCTGCGTTTCATGGACGGCGACGAGGACTACGACCTGCCGCAGCTGGACCCGCTGGCCATGTCGGCCTTCAACCGCTCGGCCTTCGCTGACCTGTGGTTCGACCTGGACGAGGAGGTCTACCTCGGCATGGGCGTGACCTTCTGGGACGCGGACTCCGAGACCGGGGACCTCTACGGCCTGCACGACGCGCGCTTCGCCTACGGGCTCTCCTTCGTCGAGTCCATCGACCCCTGCGTCGAGGGCCTCGACGACGTGTACGGCGAGGGGGAAGTCACGCCGGAGTTCGCGGCGGTCCGTCTGCGGGCCCACAAGTTCCCGCGCTGGTTCCGCTGGGGGGCCGCGTGCTACGCGTCCCGATGGTTCAAGGACATCGAGGTCAAGCGCGGCGGCGACCCCTACTGGGCGCGCAAGTGGTCGGCCCAGAACCTCAACGCGCAGGGCGGGCTCCTCGACCTCGACGAGGTCTTCGACTTCGAGGCCAGCGGCCAGAACGAGAAGACCTCGCGGCTCATCAACCAGGCCGGGTTGATGGTCGCCTACCTCGTGGACGGCGGTGACTCCGAGCTCACGAAGCTCCACAGCCAGCTGCAGGAGGCCATGGAAAAACGTCAGGACACCTCCAATATCTTCGACGACATTCGAAAGGCCCTCTCGGACCGCGAGGAGCAGCTCCGAGCGTTCATGAACAAGTGACCCTGGCCGGGCGCCGACCCAGGCCCCGACCCGGACGCGCTGCGTCTCTCCCCCTTCGAGCCAGAACCCGATGCTGACCACCCTCGCCCTCGCCCTCACCCAGGTCTCCGGACCCCAGGTCCCCGCCCTCCACCCCGAGACCGCGGAGTTCGTCCTCGCCGTCCCGGACCTGCAGGGCGCCCTCGCCGCCTACGGCGAGACCGCCCTGGCGCGGACGATGAAGGACGCGGACCTGCAGGCAGTCCTCGGCGAGGTCATGGGGAGCGGCCCGGTGGACCCGGTGGAGCTCCTGGTCCAGCAGCTGCGCGGGATGGAGGGTGAGCTGCCCCCGGTCCTGGACATGCACCGTGGCGTGCGCTCCATGTCGATCTCGATCGACTACGAGTCGATCGAGAAGTACATCGCGCAGTCGTTCCTCGGCTTCTCCCAGGGGGGCGGGGAGACGGGGGAGGAGTTCGACCTGCGGGTCGTGGTGGACTTCGAGGACGACGCCTCGCGCGAGGCCTGGGTAGGGGCCCTCGTGGACTACCTCACGTGGGACGAGGTGCAGCGGGACTCGCTGACCCTCGACGGGGAGGGGGGGGCCTTCGGGGCCGCCGACCTCTCGGTCGTCCTCCTCCCGGACCTCGGGGAGAACATCCAGACCTGGGGCCGTCCGGCCCTCGTGAGCGGCGGGACACGGGCGCTGATCCTGGCCGGCCTCGACGACGTCGAGGCCGAGGTGAGGCGCGTGGCCGGCGCTGGCGAGGGGGCGTTCAGTCCCCAGGTCGCCGCGGGACGGCAGAAGCTGGGGGCGATTGAGGGGGTTCGGATGGCGGAGGCCTTCGTGACGCCGTACTTCGGTGCGAGGACCGTCCAGGCGAACCAGGCGAACATGGCCGGTCGCGTCAGCCCGACCGCCCTCGTCATGGGTCCGCTGCTCTCCATGGCGGAGCTGATGATGGGCGCTCCCGTCTCGGGGCTGCTCCGCGGCGGTCACTGGGACGTGAGCATCAAGGCCGACGGGCGCCTCGTCACCCGTGGCTGGAGCCCGGGCGCCTCGCCCATGCCGGCGCTCGAGATGGTCGGCGGCGGGTCGATGGACGCCGCCAGCCTCGACCTCGCGCACCCTGACGCCCTGGTCACCTCCGTGGCCAGCTTCGATGCGGCCCGCCTGATGGACACCGTCACGCAGGGGATCGACGCCGACGCGGTGGAGGCGGCCATGGGCGAGATGGAGGAGACGTACGGCTTCCGCCTGGACCGGGACCTGATCGCTCCCCTCGGGGGCTCGGTCTCCTACAGCCTGCCCAAGCTCCGCTCACTCCTCGCCGCGCCCAACCTCATGGCGGCGGCGCGTCTCGAGGACCGGGACGCCTTCCTCAAGGGGATGGACGGGCTGCTGGCGATGCTGAACGACTCCGGCGGGGCCATGGGGCAGCGCACCGACTACCGCGGGGCGGCGATCTACACCTGGACGCTCGGGGAGCCCGGCGGCGGCGGCATGCAGCCGGGCGGCATGGGGAGCTTCATGCCCGACCTGACGACCTTCGTCCGTCCGACGGTCACCGTCATGGACGATCGCGTCCTGCTGTCGACCCTGCCGACCCACGCCAAGCGGGAGGTGCGGCGCGTGGCCAAGCTGCTCAAGGCCGGCGAGGAGGCGGCCCTCCACGAGGGCTTTGCCCAGCTCGAGATGGCGGAGGGGGCCTCCATGGTGACCTTCGCCGACTGGCCGATGTTCTTCGGGAACCTCTACACCCAGCTGCGCGCCCTGGCGCCGATGCTCGGCGGCCTGGCCGGCGGAGGGCAGGACCTGCCGCTGCCGTTCAAGCTCGACTCGCTCCCCGACATGGAGCTCCTGACGCGCCACTTCCGGCCCAGCACCCGGTACTCGGTGGTCTCCGGCGGCGGGCGGCTCGACGTGACCGAGTCCTCCATCGGGCCGGAGGTCGGGATGCTCTCCGTTCTCATGCTCGGGGCGGTCCCTCTGTTCGCGCTCAGGGAGGTCTCCTACGAGGAGGACGAGTGGACCGGGTCCGAGCTGATGGTGGCGCCCTCTGGCGCGCCCGCGTCCGAGCAGTCCGAGCTCGCGGTGGCGACCGAGGCCAGCATGATGTCCATCTCCGTCGCGGTGAAGATGTACCAGCTCGACCACGGCGGCAGCCCGCCCGCGGACCTCGCGGAGCTCCAGAAGGCCGAGGGCGGCAAGCCCGCCTACCTGCTCGAGCTCGCCCGCGACGGCTGGGGCCGTGAGTTCAAGTACTCGGTGGACGGGGACACGTACAAGCTCTGGTCCATGGGCGCGAACGGCATCGACGAGAGCGGCCAGGGAGATGACCTGCTGGTCCGGTGATGTCCACCGACGGTGAGGGGCCGCCTGCCGGCGCGCGGCCTCACCGCGGTGACTCCGGCCGAGGCTGGGAGTACCGACGCGGCGACCGTTCCCGGCGGAACGGTCCGCTGCGTCGCCGTTTCAGGGACCTGCGGCGTCGCACCCTCGCGCCCCTGGTCCCGTTCCTCGTCCCGGCGCTCCTGCGCACCCTGGGCCGGACCTGGCGCGTGGAGATCGCCAACCCCGAGCGGCGGGAGGAGCTCCTCGAGGCGGGGGACGGGTGCATCGCCGTGCTCTGGCACGGCCGCATGGCCACGGCGGCGCCGGTCTTCGCCGGAGTGAACACGGTGATCCTCGTCTCCATGTCCGGGGACGGCGAGCTCGCGAACACGACCCTCCAGCGGCTGGGTTACCGGACGCTCCGCGGCTCCTCCAGCCGCTACGGCGTCCGCGCCCTGAAGGCCATGCGCGAGATGCTGCGGGGCGGCGGCGCGGTGGCCATCACCCCCGACGGCCCGCGGGGTCCCATGCACCGGGTCAACCGCGGCGCGGCGTTCCTGGCGCGGGACTCGGGCCTGCCGATCCTGCCCTTCGGCTTCGCCGCCGCCCGCGCGGCGCGCCTGCACTCCTGGGACCGCTTCACCCTCCCGCTGCCCTTCAGCCGGGTCCAGGTGGTGATCGGGGACCCGATCCAGGTGGACCCGGAGGCGAGCGACGAGGACCTGCGGGAGGTGAGCCGCGGGATCGGGGAGGCCATCGTGGCCACCGAGGTGGAGGCGGCGGCGCGGCTCGGCGTGGGGGTGGACTGGTGATCCGCATCGGACCGTCGGGCTGGACCCACCCTGGCCTGGAGCGCGCGTGGCCCCTGCGGGCGGGCGCCGAATTCGATCCGCTGCGGTTCCTCGGGGGCTTCTTCGGGGCGGTGGAGGTGGACGTCACGGCGCACGTGCTCCCGCGGGAGGAGCACATCACCCGCTGGGCGGCGGCCCTCCAGGAGCGTCCGAGGACGCGGCTCCTGGTGCGCGTCCCGGGCTCGATCCTGGACCTCGCGCGGGACGGCGCGGCGCGGGAGGCGGACGCCGCGCGATTCCGGGAGTCCCTCGGGCCGCTCGTGCGGCGCGAGCGGCTCGGGGCCGTGGTCGCCGCGCTGCCGGACGGGACCCTCTTCGGCCCCGCGGAGGCGCGCGCTCTGGGGGACCTCGCCCGGGTGCTGGCGCCGGCGCCGCTCGTGCTGGCCGCGGCGCACCGCTCCTGGTACGAGTCCCGCGCCCTGGACGTGCTCGCGGGGACCGGCTGGTCCCTGGCCCACCTCGACCTCGACGACCGATGGGACGCGCCGCCCCGGCGCCACCGACCCACGGGGCCCGTCGGGATGGTCCGGCTCGTGGGAGCGGGTCCGTACGACCCCGCGAGGATCGGCGCGGCGGCCCGCCGGGCCCGGGAGGTGGCGGTGGAGGTGGACGACCTCTACGTGATCGCCGACAACGCCCGCCACCCGGGCGTCGCGCCCGCGGCGGCCCTCGCCGCGGCGCTGGAGGTGAAGTACGTCCTCGCCGGCGAGCGGCCGGTGGCCGGCTGGAGGAGGATCGTCGAGGTCTTCCCGCACCTCGAGCCGCTGCTCGACACGTCCGGGGAGGGATCCCCGCCCGACTCATGATCGACGACGCGCACCCCACCGAGCTCCACCAGGAGCGCACGTTCCTGCACTACGACGACGAGCCCGGCCGCCGCATCGGCGTCCGGGTGGAGTTCGCGAAGGACGCGAATTCGGACCCCGCCGGCCGCCCGGTGGCCGTCCTGCTCCACGGCTTCAAGGGCTTCATGGACTGGGGCTTCTTCCCGTACCTGAGCCGGCGGTTCGCGGCCGCGGGCTTCGTGGCCGTGTCCATGAACTCCTCGGGCTCGGGGGTGGGGGACGACCCGCTGGAGATGGACGACGAGGAGGCGTTCTTCAACGACTCCTACAGCCGGCAGCTGGAGGACCTGGCCCGGGTGCGGGCCTTCGCCCGCGGCCTGCCGGGGGTGGACGCCGGGCGCGAGGTGCTGCTCGGCCACAGCCGCGGGGGAGGGATGTCCGTGGTCTCCGCGGCCGAGGACCCGCCGGCGGCCCTGGTGACCTGGGCGGCCATCGACGACGCCGACCGCTTCGACGAGGCCACCAAGGCCCGCTGGCGGGCGGACGGCGTCCTCGAGGTGCCCAACGCCCGGACGGGCCAGGTCCACCGCATGGGGGTCGCGGGGCTGGAGGACTTCGAGCGCCACCGGGAGCGGCTCGACGTGCAGGCCGCCGCGGGCCGGCTCGAGGCGCCCTTCCTCGCCGTGCACGGCCTCGTCGACGCCACGGTGCCGTCCACGGCGGCGATCACCCTCAGCGGCCTGGCGCGCCGGGGGGAGGCGCTGCTCATCGAGGACGGGGACCACGGCCTCGGGGCCACCCACCCCCTGACCGCCCCCGAGTCCGTCCCCACGCTCCAGGTGGCGGTGGAGAGCACCCTCACCTTCGCGCTCCAGCACGCGGCCCGCGCCTGAGGGTCGCTCTGCTCCTCGCGCTCGGGCCCACTCGCGCAGGGGCCCATTCGTGCAGGGGCCCAGTCGAGTGAAGGCCCAGTCGAGTGAAGGCCCAGTCGAGCAGGACACCACCCGAGTCCGACCTGGGAGAGGCGGCGGTCGACCCGCCCCTGGCCCCGATCGTGGACGGCCACGGCGTCAGCGGCGCGCCGGGCTCGTCCCCCGTCCCGCGGCGACCTACGATCCCCCCGTGCTTCCCCTCCTCCTCGCGCTCTCCGCTCCCCTCGTCCAGGACTGGACGCCGCCGCCCCCGCCGCCCACCGTCCCCTCCACGGCGATGGCGCAGCCCCGCTTCGCGCCCTTCGTCCTGCCCGAGACGCTCCGGGTGGTGACGGCGATCCCCGAGCTGGAGCCGCTGGCGGAGGTCGTCGCCGGCCAGCTCGCGGCGCGCATCGGCCGGGCGGTGGAGCGGGGCGAGGCCCCGGCGCGGTCGGGGGACGTGGTGCTCACCCTCGGCTACACCGCGGAGGCCGTGGGGGACGGGCCGGAGGCCCTCTCCATCGAGGTTTTCGAGGACCACGTGGCCCTCTCCGGGCGCACCCCGGCGGGCGTGGCGCGCGCCGCGGCCCGGCTGCTCCAGCTGCTCGGCCCCGTGGAGGGTGGGGGCTGGTCGCTCCCGCCGTTCCGGCTGGACGACGCCCCGCGGTTCACCTGGCGGGCCGTCCGGCTGCGGGGGGCCGCCACGGCCGAGGAGGGCCGGCGCCTGCTGGAGCTCCTTTACCTGGGCTCGTTCAACGTCCTGGTCCTCGAGGCGCCGCCCTCCGAGGAGCGCGCGGCGCTCGCCAGGACGCTCGGGCCCGCGGCCGCGGCCCGCGGGGTGACGCTGCTCCTGGACCCGCCCGCGGGTCCGGTCCCGTCGCCGCTCCCCTACGTCCGCCAGGCGCCCGACCCCACCGCCGGCGCGCCGGCGCCGGTCCTGCTCGCCCCGCTCGCGGACGGGGACCGCGAGGGCGACGATCTCGGCCCGCTGCTGGCCGCCGGCCGCCGCCTCGTGGACGGACGCAGCGCCGCGCTGCGCTTCCCGGCGGAGGGCCCGGGAGGTCCCGATCCTGCCCGCGTCTACGGCTGGTCGCCGCTCGCGCTGCTGGAGGTGGTGGGCGGTGAGGGGCCGTCGTCGCCGGCCTCCGCGGTCATCGGTTCCGAGGTCCAGCTCGGCGGCGCCTCCGCCCTGCCGCGCTTCGAGCGTGCGCTCCCGTTCCTGTCGGAGCGGGCCTG
>JASFWR010000105.1:0-9897 GCA_050049155.1 Planctomycetota bacterium
GCAACTTCTCCGACTCGGTGGCCATCGAGCTCCGCTGAGCGAGGACCCGACCGCGGCGAGGGCCGGGGCGCGACGCGCGCCCCGGCCCTCCTGCATTCACCCGGACCCCATGGCCCCCGACGACCTGGACGACCTCGACCGGCTGCGCGCCACGGACGTCTACCTGATCGACCAGGTCCTCAAGGGCCGGCTGGACGGGCTCGGGACGGTGGTCGACGTGGGGGCCGGCTCGGGCCGGAACCTCCCGTGGTTCCTGGGGAGGGCGGCGCGGGTGGTGGCCCTCGACCCGCGCCCGGAGGCCTTCGAGGCCATGGACGAGCGGTTCGGTGAGCTGGGCGTCGGGGCGGCGGAGGCCGCCTCGGTGGAGCGCGTGGTGACGCGCGTGGAGGACGCGCCCCTCGTGCCGGGGTGCGCCGACCTCGTCGTCTGCAACGCGGTCCTGCACTTCGCCGCCGACGCGGCGGAGTTCGAGGCGATGCTGCGGAGCGCGTGGGGCCTCGTGGCGCCGGGGGGGATGTTCTTCGCTCGCCTGGCGTCGAGCGTCGGCATCGAGGCCGGGCTCGTGCCCCTCGGCGGCGGCCGCTTCCTGCTGCCCGACGAGTCCGAGCGTTTCCTGGTGGACGCGCGTGCGCTCGAGGAGTGGCCGGACCGCCTCGGGGCGGAGCGGGTGGAGCCGGCGAAGACGACCGTCGTCTCCGGGCTGCGCGCCATGAGCACCTGGGTCTGGCGGGCGCCGGGCGGGGAAGATAGAACGACGGCATGAGACGACTCGCCCTGCTCGCGCTGAGCCCGCTCGCCGCGCTCGTGGTCCTGGTGGTGGCCGTTCAGCTCGCCGTCTCGCGGACCGACGGAGCCGCGCCCGAGGTGGATCTCGACATGAGGATCACCATGCCGGGTGGGGAGTCGCGCCCGCTCCGTGAGGTGCTCGTCGCGGTGGAGCCGCGGCCGTCGTCCTCCACGGCCGGAGGCGCGGCGACCTCGGGGCACGCCGCTGGTTCCAGCCTCGGTGGCAGCGTCCTCGAGGAGGCGGTCGGGCGCCGGCTCGATGGAGCGGCCGTGGGGGCGTCCGAGCCCGCCTCGCTCTGCGACCTCGCCGAGCAGCGATACTGGGCCGGGGACCGGGACCAAGCCAGGGCCCTCTACGCCTCGGTTCCCCCGGAGGATCCGGGTTACGCGCTCGCGCAGCGCCGGCTCGGGTGGGAGTTCCAGACGAAGCTGGACGGGGACCCGCTCGCCGGCGTCGCGAGCGTACATCGGAGCCTCCGCGCGGATCCTCTGGACGGGAACGCCTGGCAGGACGCCAGCCGCGTGTACCTGGAGGGCCTCGCCGCGCTCTTCCGCTGAGCAGCGGCGCTCAGGCGAGGTCGTAGTCCACGGACCCCGCGAGGTCCTCACGGCGCCGGGCCACCTCGTCCTCGAGCGCGGCCACGAGCCGGTCGCGCTGGTCGAAGAGCCTGTAGCCCTGCGCGTCGCGCAGGTACCCGCGGGCCTCCGGGTGACGCTCGAGCAGCGTCGCCTCCCCGAGCTCGTCCCGGAGCCTGTGGAGCCGATCCCGCTTGTCGAGCAGGGCCTTGGTCAGGAAGGGCATCACCGTGGAGTAGTCCGCCTGCATGGACTCGGTGGTGCGCAGGTAGGCGTCCTTGTCCACCTTGCCCCAGGTCACCGCCTCGGCGGGCGGACACGAGGACAGGGAGCCGTCGGTGACCGGGGCCGTGGTGATCTGGATGTCGTAGAGGAAGCCCTCCACGTCCTCGAGGCCCAGGATCTGGCTGAGGGCGGGCTCCGGCTGCAGGTTGAAGTTCTTCGGAACCCCGCCGCCGAGGACCAGGGTCCCGAGGGCCTTGGCGTCCGACTCCCGCTGGCCCCACACGTGGTAGGCGCAGCTCTCGAACACCTCGGCGTGCAGGTCGAGCTCGAGGCGGTGCTCCAGCATCCCCGCCCGAGCCATGGCCCAGAGCTTCATGGAGTTGAGGAAGACCGAGCCGTCCGCGGGGGCGCCGACGAACACGGGGATCGCCTTGCGGTGGCAGAGGGCGAGGAGCCCCTCGGGGGCGCCGTTGCGCTGCTCCTGGCGGGCGAAGCGGCCGCCCAGGAGGTGGCGGAGCTCGGTCCCGGTCATCCGGCGCTGGAACTCGGGCTCCCGGAGGAGCGCGCTCAGGAAGCGGTCCTGGCCGAGGAGCACGTCCTCGTCGAAGCCCACGTCCGTGATCCGGATGATGCGGTCCTCACGGAGGGCGCCGTCGTCCCCGTTGAGGGGGACCTCGTGGATCGGGTGCTCCGCCGCGTCGTCGAGGGCGCGGTGCCCGTCGTGGTAGCAGACGGCGTCGGTGGTGGAGACCAGGCAGAACCAGCCCGTGTCCAGCAGCGGGTTCAGCCACGCGATGTGCTGGCCGGAGGCGGTGACCGGCCCGGCGACGGCGAGGGTCATGGGGACGCCCTCGCCGATGGCCCGGTCCAGGAGCTCCCACACGCGGCGGACGTACCCGCCGCCGAAGCTGGGGAAGGCGCTCTCGATCAGGTGGTCGAGGTGCCGCACCTCGGTCACCGGGCGGTGCTTGAGGGGCGCGCCGCCGGCGGGGCAGCCGCCGCTCGAGGGCTCGTCGCGTCGTGTCGGCATGTCCGGTTCGGGGCTCAGGCGCCGGCGCGCTCGGTGACCTTGATCATGTTCTCGAGGGCGAGGCGAGCCTCCGCCTTGAGCTCGTCCCGCTCGGCGTCGCTGAGCCGGTCACGGCGCCCGGTGATCTCGTCCACGGAGTCCCCCGCGAGGACCCGGTTGGCCTCGGGGGCTTCGCCGCGCCGGAGGAGGTCCAGCATCCCGGCCAGGTGGGGCGGGTCGTTGCGGCTCATGGTGGCGCAGCCGCAGCCCGCGGAGAGCGAGCCGGGGACCTCCGCGAGGTGCACGATGTCCACGCCGCGCTTCGCGCCCTCCGCCTGGGCGTTGCGCACGAAGTGACCCTCCGTGCCGATGGCGAGCCGGTCCCCGGGCGCGGCGTCCATG
This sequence comes from Planctomycetota bacterium, assembly GCA_050049155.1. Classification (GTDB taxonomy): domain Bacteria; phylum Planctomycetota; class UBA1135; order UBA1135; genus Saltatorellus. Next base: position 2,999 of record JASFWR010000105.1, read on the forward strand.
ACCGCCTTCCACAGGTAGTTCGTGCTCCCGCTGCCGTCGGCGGCGCGGACCGTCTCCACGGGCGACTCCGGGTGCACGAGGACGGTGCGGCCGTCGCGCTTCCAGTGCTCCACCATCTCGGGCTTGAAGACCGTGTGCACGCCGCAGAACGACCCCCAGAGGATCATCTCCGCGGCGTCCAGCGCCGCGAGGCCGCCGTCGACGTCCTCGAGCCGGTACGCTCCGGAGAAGGACCCGGGGTCCGGGAGCGCCAGCAGGGACGCGGGGTCCATCCCGAGCTGGTCCGCGACGTTGCGGCCGAGGTGCTGGTCGGGGACGAAGAAGATCTTCTTGCCCTGCTCGCGGGCCCAGCGCACGACGTGCTGGGCGTTGGAGCTCGTGCACACGGCGCCGCCGGTGCGCCCCGCGAGGGCCTTCAGCCGCCCCGAGGTGTTCATGTAGGCGATCACGAGCAGGTCGTCGCCGTAGCGCTCGATGAGCTGGTCGGCGATGGGGAGGACCATGTGGTCCTTCGCCAGCATCTCCATGGTGCAGCCAGCCTTGGGGTTGGTGATCCAGACCTCCTGGTGGGGGTGGCTGAGCACGGCCACGGTCTCGGCCATGAAGTGCACCGCGGACTCCACGATGACGCGCTTCTCCGGGTTGCGCTCGGCCTGGAGGGCGAGCACGTAGCTGTCCGAGACCGCGCCGTCGTAGCGCTCCACCAGCTTCACGATCTCCCCGCCCATGTAGAAGTGGGCGAGCAGGAGCAGCTCGTCGCCGAAGTGGTCGATGGCGGGGACGACGTAGCGGTCCAGCCAGGGGAGCACCGTCTCGGGCGTCCGATCGGGCAGCGCGAGGTACTCCTCCGCGTAGGGGCGGAACTCGTCCTGGTACCAGTCCAGGGGCAGATCCGTCTGGCAGATCGGAATTCCCGTCTCGAGGGTCAGGCCCGTGGGGCGAACCTCCGACGATAGAGACGGGTCGAGGCTGGGTTCTTGGGGGGCCATTCGGGGTTCTCCTGGGGATCGAGCGCGCGGCCCGCGCAGCCCACAGTCTAGGCCGGGGACGGTTCGTTCCATCCCCTGCCGCCGACTCGTAAGCTGCCCCTGGCCGGCTCGCACCGGACCAGCGGCCCTCGACCGACGACGAATCATGACGGACTCGCCTCGAACCTGCTCCCGATCCGGCGCCCGAACCGCGTTGTCCGCGGCCGCAGCCCTCACGGCGGCCCTGGCCGGGGCCTCGCTGATCCTGCTCGGGGCCGCGTGCTCCTCCGGGGGCGAGGTGGCGCCCGAGCCCGTGGAGGTCGTCGCCAGCCCCTTCCCCGAGCTGGACGCCGGGCTCAACCTGCGGCCGGCGAGCCGCGTGGGCCAGGCCGTGATCGTGCTCGACGGGATCGAGGGCGGCACCTTCGACCTCACCGGGGTCGAGCTCCGCGGCCAGAGCGCCGACGCGCGCATCGACACGGCGCTCGGCCACGGCATCCTCGTGCGGCGCTGTCGCGGGGTCACCATCAAGGGCGGGGTGATCGGCGGCTACAAGGCCTGCATCGTGATCGAGGACTCGGAGGACATCACGGTCGACGGGGTGCGCTTCGACGGCTGGTACGGCCAGCGCCTCAAGTCGACGGAGTTCGCGGAGGACACCACGGACTGGCTGTACCCCCACGAGAACGACCGGGGCGAGTGGCTCGAGAACTACGGCGCCGCGATCTCGGTCACGAACTGCCGCGGGGTCGACGTGCGCGGCTGCCGCGGCCGGCGCGGCCAGAACGGGGTCCTGCTCACGCGCTGCGAGGGGAGCGAGGTCCACGACAACGACTTCTCCTTCCTCTCGGGGTGGGGGCTCGGGATGTACCGCTCGTCCGAGTGCGTGGTCTCCCACAACGTCTTCGACTACTGCGTCCGCGGGTACAGCCACGGCACCTACTGGCGGGGTCAGGACTCCGCCGGGATCCTGATGTTCGAGGGTTGCTCCCGGAACCTCGTGATCCGCAACAGCGCCACCCACTGCGGGGACGGGATCTTCGTCTTCGCGGGGCAGGACCTCGTCCGGGACGCCTCCGCCACCGCGACCGGGTGCGACCAGAACATCTTCGCCGAGAACGACCTGCGCTACGCCGTGGCGAACTCCGTCGAGATCACCTTCAGCGACCGCAACGCCGTCCTGCGCAACGACCTCCGAGGGGCGCACCAGCACGGCGTCTGGGGCGGCTACTCCTCGCGCATGATCGTGCTCGGGAACCGGGTGGAGGAGGTGATCGGCGGCGGCGTGACCATCGAGCACGGCCAGGGCTGCCTCATCGCGGACAACAGCATCGGCCGGAACGAGATCGGCCTCGAGCTGTACTGGGACGAGGACCCGGAGTTCGTCCAGGGGCCCTACGCGAGGGTCCGGGACGTGCGCTCCCGGGACCACTTCGTCCTCGAGAACGACTTCGCGGACAACGTCGTGGACCTGGCGCTGCGGCGGACCACCGGGCTCACCTTCCACGCCAACGAGTACACCCCGGGGACCCGGGAGCCCTACATCGCCGACCTCTCCTGCGAGGGGGACGCGAGCTTCGAGCAGGAGACCGTCAAGCGCTGGCTCGACGCCCCGCTCGGGGCCATCCCGTCGGGCAACATCAGCGAGGTGAGCCTGCGCCCCTGGGTCGGCACCCCGCCGGAGATGCTCGCGGTCTGGCGGTCCTACGCCCTGCCCGCCGTGCCGGGGACCCAGGAGATCCGCGCCGAGGCGCGCGACGAGTTCCGCGGGGGCCTCGAGACCATCGTGATCGGGGAGTGGGGGCCCTGGGACTTCCGCTCCGGGGCGCCGCGCCCGCCGCGGCGGAAGCCCGGGGGGCTGCTCGCCGACAGCATCTGGGACGCCTCCTGGTTCGGGTGGGACCTCGCGGAGAGCGACCCGCGGACCCTGGAGGGCGCCTGGCGCCAGCGCGCCACCGAGCCGGACGCCACGGCGCGGGTCTCGACGTTCACCAACCCGTGGTCCTCGGACGACATCCGCCGGGTGGTCGGGTCGGAGTTCTTCGGGCTCATCGCCAGCACCACCTTCGAGTGCAACCGGAGCACCCGCGCCACCTACGCGCTGACGGTGAACTCCGACGACGGGGTCCGCGTCCTCGTCGACGGCGAGGAGGTGCTGGAGGACTGGACCCTCCACGCGCGGCGCCGGGAGGAGCAGCTGCTCGAGCTGGATCCGGGCGAGCACACGATCCGCGTGGAGTACTTCCAGATCCAGGGGACCGCCGCCCTCTCGGTGGACCTCTCTCCGCGCTGATTCGGGCCGCGAGCCGGTGTCGATGGCTTGGGCCCCATGCTCAGGCCCCATGCTCAGGCCCCATGCTCAGGCCAATGGCTCGCGCACAACGTCCGGGCCCCGGGGGCCGTTCCTCCCGGCGGACCCAGGTCCGGCCCGAGGTATGACGCCCTCTCGCCCCGGGTTCGGGGTGTCCGCGGCCCCACGGCAGCGGTGGGGGCTGCGCGCCGGCCCGCCCCCTGGGCCGCGAGGTCGACCGCGGTGGGGCCGCCAGCGGGCGGAGCGGCGCGGGCCGAGGGCGAGCCGGTGCGCCGCGCTCAGTCGTCCAGGTGGAAGGCGTCGCGGTAGCGCGACTCCATCATCTTGCGGAAGTCCCGCTGCGTGGAGAGGGCCTGGAGCTCGCGGAGCGAGATCGGGGCGTCCTCCAGGTACTGCTTCGCCTCGCGGAACTTCTTCTGGCGCGCCAGGGACTGGGCGATGCCGATGAACATCTCCTTGGCGTTCCGCGTGTTCCTCGCGGAGCTCTGGGACAGCTGCAGCGCCTGCCGCCAGTCCTTGACGGCGCCGCCGTAGTCGCCGATCTGGTGCAGGAGCCGGGCCCGGTCCATGGAGAACTGGATCAGGTAGAAGGCCTGGTCGCCGCCGGGCTCTCCGAGCTCGGAGAGCAGCTCCTTGCGGGCGCTCCGGTCCTTCATGCGCGCCAGGAGCTTCAGCGCCGCGCTCCGCACGTCCGAGCGCGCGAAGTTGGTGTAGTCGTCGATCTTGCGCTTCACCGGGGTCCCGACCTTGGCGTCGGTCTCGCGCAGGATGTCGAACAGCTCGATCCGGTCCTCCGAGGAGGTCTCCGGGTTCACGGCCACTTCCCCCAGGGCGCGGGAGTGGTCCAGGTCGTCCAGCAGCTCCTCGTTCGCGCCGTAGAAGCCCGCCAGCGCCGCGGCGAGCCGGGTCGCGGCGGGGGAAGCGAGCACCTGCAGGACGGCCGCCGAGGAGACGTCGAGGGGGGCCGATCGGAGCGCGTCGAGCGCGGCCCCCGCGACGGCCGGGTTCTCGTCCGAGACCCGGGCCCGGATGAACTCGATCCCCTCGGGCGTCCCGAGGGCGGCGAGGGTCTGGAAGGCCGCGGCCTGCACCGCCGCTCCCTCCTCCGGGCTGAGGCCGATGGTGGCGCCGTCGCCCGCGAGCCGCTGGATCGGCCCCGTGACCCGGCGCGGCTCGGGGCTCCCGGTCAGGGCCGTGAGCGCGTTGACGCGCTCGAGGGCGCTGCCCTCCGTGGCGCGCCGGATGAGGTCGTCGGTGATCACGGGGCTGGAGAGGTCGCGCAGGACCTCGGCCATGAGCTCCGCTCGGAAGACCTCGCTCCGCGTCGGCCGTTCGCCGGGGAAGAGGAAGCGGGTCATGAGGGGGGCGGCGGCCGGCCCGAGCTCCAGCAGGGCTCGCTGGAGGGACGCGGTCCGGGTGGTCCTCGTGGGGATCTTCAGCTCCTCGAGGTCGCTCACGAGGCGGGCGACCTCCGGCCCGAGGGCCTCGAGGCGCTGCTTCCGGGCCTCCCTCGCCTGCCGGAGGAGGTCCTCCAGGCTCTGCCGGCCCTCCTGGGCCGGGAGCGGACCAGCAGCGGCGGTGGAGGGGACCGCTGGGGCGCCCACGAGGGCGAGGAGGAGGGCGAGGGGCTGCAGGGCCATGGCGAGCGTGGGAGGGCGTCGGAGCGCCCTCTGGGGCTCCCGAGGATACCCCCCGCTCACGCCCCGGTCACCGGTCCGCGCGGCCCGATACGCCGTTCTGACGCGTCATGGGGGCCAGCACCACGTCCGGGCTCCCACCGTCGTCGGCGCGGGCCACCGTCCCGGGCGCCATGGTCACCTCGGCAGGGCCCTCCTGGGGCCCGGACCCGTAGATGGTCCGGAGCTGGTCGAGGTGGCGGAAGACCCAGGCTTGCATGGGGAGGCCGGGGGCGCGCCCCGGCCTCTCTCCCCATCGGCAGGGGAGCCCCCGCGCCTTGCCCGCTCGCTCCGGATAACCTCTCCGCCAGCCATGACCGGCCCCGACCCCGACCAGCGCCCCGGATCCAACCCCGGGTCGAGCTCCGGCTCCGCCGGAGGCTCCCGCGCCTCCCGCCACCCGCATCCCGCCCCCGACCGGGGGAGTCGCCGGGACGCGGACGTCGTGGTGGTGGGCGGCGGCCACGCGGGCGTGGAGGCGGCCCTCGCGGCGGCGCGCCTGGGCGCCGAGGTCCGCCTGGTGAGCTTCGACCTCGACAAGGTCGGGGAGATGAGCTGCAACCCCGCCATCGGCGGGCTCGGCAAGGGGCAGATCGTGCGCGAGATCGACGCCTTGGGCGGCGTCATGGGGCAGGTCGCCGACGCCACGGGGATCCAGTTCCGCATGCTCAACACGGCCAAGGGCGCCGCCGTCCAGGCGCCGAGGTGCCAGTCGGATCGGCACCTCTACCGGGAGGAGGCGACCCGCCGCGTGCGCGAGGCGCCGGGGGTGACCCTCGTGGCAGGCGCCGTCACCGGGCTGATCCTCGAGGAGCACCGCGGGGCCCTGGGGGTCCGCGGCGTGCGGCTCGAGGGCGGCGAGGAGCTCCGCGCCCACGCCACGATCCTGACCACGGGGACCTTCCTGCGCGCCGTCATGCACACGGGCGAGGACCAGGCGAGCGGCGGGCGCATCGGGGAGCGGAGCGCGGACGGCCTCTCGGGGGACGTGGCCCGCCTGGGGCTGCGCCTCGGCCGGCTGAAGACCGGGACGCCGCCCCGCATCCACCGGGACTCCGTCGACTTCGACGTGATGGAGGCCCAGCCCGGGGACGCGCGTCCCCGCCCGTTCTCCTTCCTGACCGAGGCCGAGGGGTTCCCGCGGCTGCCGCAGGTGGACTGCCACATCACCTTCACCAACCCGCGCACCCACGGGATCATCGCGGACAACGTCCACCGGGCCCCGATGTACAGCGGCGCCATCTCCGGGGTCGGTCCCAGGTACTGCCCGTCGGTGGAGGACAAGGTCATGCGCTTCCCCGACCGGGAGCGGCACCAGATCTTCGTGGAGCCCGAGGGGCTCGAGACCGAGGTCCTCTACATCAACGGCGTCTCCACGTCCCTCCCGGCCGACGTCCAGGAGGCCTTCCTCCACACCGTGCCGGGCCTGGAGCGGGCGCGCTTCCTCCGCCACGGGTACGCGGTGGAGTACGACTTCGTCCAGCCGAGCCAGCTCTCGGACTCCCTGCACCTGCAGGACGTCCCGGGGCTGTTCCTCGCCGGTCAGATCAACGGGACCTCGGGCTACGAGGAGGCGGCGGGCCAGGGGCTGATCGCGGGGGCGAACGCCGCGCTCTGGATCCAGGATCGCGCCCCGTTCGTGCTGCACCGCCACGAGGCGTACCTGGGCGTGATGGTCGACGACCTCGTGATCACGAACCCCACGGAGCCCTACCGGATGTTCTCCAGCCGGGCCGAGTACCGCCTGCTCCTCCGGCACGACAACGCGGACCGGCGCCTCGTGCGGCGCGCCGCCGACGTCGGGCTGGTGGAGGAGGGCCGCGCCGCCTGCGTGGCGGCGAAGGAGGAGGAGATCGCGCGGGCGATCGACGTCCTCGGCCGGAGCCGGGACGCGGACAACAAGCCGTTCCTCGAGGTGCTGCGCCGCCCCGGCGAGACCTTCGC
>JASFWR010000106.1:0-9891 GCA_050049155.1 Planctomycetota bacterium
TCCAGAAGCCCGCGGACGTGCACTTCACCCGGGAGGGCTCCCGCGCCCTGGCGGCGCAGGTGGTCCGCAGCATCCGGGCCGCGGCCGCGGGTGAGGCCTTCGACCCGTCCACCCTCGAGGCCGCTCGAGGGGCGCTCGCGGCCGCCGAGGCGGCGGCCTCCAGGCGAACGGAGGCCCTGGGCTCGGACCGCTGAGGCGCGCTCGCCCCGTCATCGGACCGCAGGCTCACGCCCCCCGACCTCTGGGGACGCCGGAGACGGCCCCACCGGGCTCCCGGCACAGGAAGGCCTCGGGCCCGAAAGGGGCCGGCGCGGGGGGCTACTCCCCCCGCGCCGCCTGGCTGGATCCCGGCGGCCGCGCGTCGGCGGCGGCAGAAACGGCAGAAGGACGCGCCGACCTGGGATCACGATTGGCAATATGAAAAGAGGTCATCCCTCTCATCTCGGTCATTGCGGATGACTGGGGCAGCGCAGGCGCTAGCAACACCACCGACGCTGCCCGCTCGAGATGACCTCGAACCCTCGGAGGCTTGCCGTTGCACGGCGAGCCTCCGTTCGTCTCTCCCGGAGGCGCCCGCGGGCCGCGGACGCCAGGAGCCCCTGGGAAGGACCCCCCCGGGTGAGGGGAGCGAAGCGCTCAGGATTCCCCATCGAATCCATCGCACTCACACCCCCCTCGCCCGGGAGGATGTACGGGCGGTGACGAGCCTCCTCAGGCCCTCGGACCGAGGTCCGCGGCCTCCGCTCGCCCCGGGAGGGCGGACGGACATCACTGGGAGGTGTCGGGCGCATACACCGCCCAGAATGCAACCACCGTGCCAGGCCTACCCGTGAACGTAAGCCACTGCGGCACAGACACATAACACTCCCTTGATGTTCGGGCATACCTACATCCATGTAGGAATACCCCTGCGCGCCTACATCAACGTAGGATTCCCGCGCCCATGCCCCCCACCGTCCAGCCCAGGGAGAGCGACCTCCGCCTCCTCTTCGCCATCAACCAGATCCTGGTGGGCAGCCTCGAGCCCCTCGCGGTCCTCGAGCCCGTCCTCGCGGCGCTGGTGGAGGGGACCCACCTCCAGCACGCAGTGGTCGCCAAGGTCCACCGCCGGTCGGGCGAGCTGCGGATCGCCGCCGCGGTGGGGCTGACCCCGGAGGAGCACCGGGCGGCCGAGCAGCGGGTCGACGACGGCCCCATCTCCAGGGCGGTCAGCGAGGCCCAGCCCCTCACCCTCCCCCTCGACGGGGACACCCACCCCCTCCTCGGCGCGTGCACCCAGCCGGTGCCCTGCTCGCTGCTGGTGGTCCCGATCCAGCGGAGCGGCGAGATCGTCGGCGCCATCGCCGGCGACTTCCCCTCCCACCCCGCCTCCGAGCTCAGCCACGTGTCGATGCTGATGTCGACCGTGGCCTCCATGATCGCCCAGGCCGTCCGCCTCCGCCAGCGAGCCACGGAGGAGCGGGAGGCCCTGCGGGCGGAGAACGAGCTCCTGCGGGACGCCCTCAAGGAGCGCTACCAGCCCGACAACATCGTCGGCAGCTCGAAGCCCATGCGGGCGGTCTTCGAGCAGATCGCCCGGGTCGCGCGCGCGAACGCCACGGTCCTGATCCGCGGGGAGAGCGGGGTCGGCAAGGAGCTCGTGGCCTCCGCGATCCACTACTCGAGCGCGCGCTCCGACAAGCCCTTCGTCAAGGTCAACTGCGCCGCCCTGCCCGCGACCCTCCTGGAGAGCGAGCTCTTCGGACACGAGAAGGGCGCGTTCACGGGCGCCGTCCAGGCGCGCAAGGGGCGCTTCGAGCTGGCGGACGGGGGCACCCTGTTCCTGGACGAGATCGGGGAGTTCCCGCTGACGACCCAGGTCCTCCTGCTCCGCTTCCTGCAGGAGCGGCAGTTCGAGCGCATCGGCAGCGCCGAGCCCCGGAGCACCGACGTCCGCGTGATCGCCGCCACCAACGCGGACCTCGAGGAGGGCGTGTCCTCCGGCCAGTTCAGGGAGGACCTCTACTACCGGCTCAACGTGTTCCCCATCCACGTCCCGGCGCTCCGCGAGCGGCCCGTGGACGTCCTCCCGCTGGCGGAGCACTTCCTCGAGGTCCACGCCGCCAAGAACGGCCTGGACCAGCCCGTCATCTCGTCCACCGCCCGGGCCCTCCTGAACAGCCACGCCTGGCCGGGGAACGTGCGGGAGCTGGAGAACTGCATGATCCGGGCCATGCTTCAGTGCGAGGGGGACGTGATCCGCTCCCACCACCTCCCCCCCACCATGCAGCCCGCGGGGGAGGAGCCGGCGGCCCCTGGCGGCACCCTCGCGGCGACCCTCGAGCGGGTCGAGCGGGAGCTCATCCTGGACGCGCTGCGCTCCACCCGTGGCAACCGGGCGCGGGCGGCGCGCCTGCTCGACATCACGGAGCGGCAGATGGGGCTGAGGGTGAAGCGCTACGGAATCGACGTGGACCGCCTCAGGTGACCCAACTCCGCGGCAGCCGCTAGGCTGGTCGGGTGCCCTTCCCTGCCGCCCTCGCCCTGATCCTTCTGCCCCCCGCCCCTGGCTCGCCGAGCTGGGTGGAGGAGCGCGTGGACTTCACGCGGGACGTGCGGCCCCTGCTGGCGGACCGGTGCTTCGCGTGCCACGGGCCCGACGCCTCGGCGCGCAAGGCACGCCTCCGGCTGGACGTGCGGGACTCGGCGGTCGAGGACCGCGGGGGATACCGGGTCGTCGACACCGAGGACGTGGGCGCCAGCGAGCTGCTCGCGCGGGTCCGTGACGACCTCGACCCGATGCCCCCCGGGCCCGACCACGCTCCCCTCTCGTCGGAGGAGGCCTCGCTGCTCGAGCGGTGGATCGAGCAGGGCGCCCCCTACGACCAGCACTGGGCCTACCGCCCCCTGGAGCGCCCCGCCGTCCCCGAGGTCGGGGACGACGGCTGGGCGCGAGGGGACCTCGACCGCTTCGTGCTCGCCCGGCTGGAGGCGGAGGGGATCACCCCCGCGCCGCTCGCGGACGCCCGCACCCGCACGCGGCGCCTCTCCTTCGACCTGCTGGGCCTCGCCCCGAGCATCGAGCAGGTCCGCGCGGTCGAGCTCGACCCCGACGACTTCGTGTGGGCGCAGCTGGTGGACGAGCTCCTCGAGTCCCCCCACCACGCGGAGCGCCTGACCACGTTCTGGTTCGACCTCGTCCGCTTCGCCGACACCACGGGGATCCACGCCGACAACCCCTGGAACATCTCGCCCTACCGGGACTGGGTGCTCGACGCCTTCCAGGACAACCTCCCCTTCGACCGCTTCACCGTGGAGCAGCTGGCGGGCGACCTGCTGCCGGGGGCGGGACGGCCGCAGCGGGTGGCCGCCGCGTACAACCGGCTCAACCTGGTGACGCGCGAGGGCGGCTCCCAGCCCAAGGAGTTCCTGGCGCGCTACACCGCGGACCGGGTCCGGAACCTCTCCGAGGTCTGGCTCGCCTCCACCATCGGCTGCGCCGAGTGCCACGACCACAAGTTCGACCCCTTCTCCGCCCGGGAGTTCTACGAGCTGGGCGCCTTCTTCGCCGACATCGAGCAGGTGGGCGTGTACCAGTCCGGGGAGGGCCGGTTCCCCCCGGAGTTCCCGGTCCCCTCCCCCGAACAGGAGGCGGAGCTCGCCCAGCTCGACGCCGCCCTCGAGGCCGTGGACCGAGCCCTCGAGCGGGACTCCATCGTGCTGGAGGCGGACCAGGCGCGCTTCGAGCGGGAGGCTGCGGACAGCCGCTGGCGCGTGCCCGCGGACCTCGAGGTCCGCTCCGCCGCCGGGCGCGAGTTCGAGCGGGACGACGCCGGCGTCCTGACGAGCCCCTCGGAGGGCGCGGACAAGGACACCTTTACCGTCAGCTTCACCGCGCCCCCCGCCCCCCTCGGCGCCGTCCGCCTCGAGCTCCTGCCGGACCCGGCTCTCCCGAAGCAGGGCCCAGGGCTGGCGAACAACGGCAACCTCGTCCTCACCGAGCTCACGGTCCGGTGCGACGGCGAGGTGCTCGCGGTGGGCGCCTCGAGGGCGTCCTTCGAGCAGCCGGGCTACCCGGTCGCCGCGGCCCACGACGGGGCCCTCGGGCGCGCCGGCTGGGCGGTGATGCGGGGCAACGACGGGGAGCCCGCGGAGGCGGTCTTCGACCTGGCGGCGCCTGGCGCCGTGCGCCCCGGGTCGAGGGTCGAGGTCGAGCTGGCCCAGGTGCACGGCGGCCGCCACCTGCTGGGGAGCTGGAGGCTGACGGTCGGCGCGGCGGAGCAGGTGCCACTCAGCCCCGACCTGCGGCGCATACTCGCCGCCTCGGCCGAGGAGCGCGCTCCGGAGGAGGCGACCATGGTGCGCGCGGCGCACCGCGCTCGGACGACCCTCCTGGACGAGGAGCGCACGGAGAAGGCGGCCCTCACGGCGAGGCGAGCGGCGCTCGTGTCCGAGATCCCCCAGGTCCTGGAGACCCGCGCCGTGGAGCCCATGGTCACCCGGGTGCTCCCCCGCGGGAACTGGATGGACGAGTCCGGGGACGAGGTCCTGCCGGCCATCCCCTCGGCGCTCGGGGGCGGCGCCCTCTCCGCGGAGGAGCGACCGGATCGCCTGGACCTGGCGCGGTGGCTCGTCAGCGACGAGAACGCCCTGGTGGCGCGCGTCACGGTCAACCGGGTCTGGCGGATGCTCATGGGGCGCGGGATCGTGGCGACCCTGGACGACTTCGGCGTGCAGGGCACGCCGCCCACCCACCCCGAGCTGCTCGACTTCCTCGCCCTCGAGTTCATCGAGTCGGGCTGGGACCTGCGCGAGCTGATCCGGGACATCGTCACGTCGAGCACCTACCAGCAGGCCTCCGGGATCCAGGAGCATGCCGCCCGTCGGGACGAGCTCTTCGGGCGCCAGGCCCGGTTCCGGCTCGACGCGGAGTTCATCCGGGACGGGGCGCTCCTCGCCAGCGGGCTGCTGGACCGCCGCGTCGGCGGCGCCAGCGTCCGGCCCTACCAGCCGGCGGGGTACTGGTCGCACCTCAACTTCCCGCGCAGGACCTACCAGGCCTCCGAGGGGCCCGACCTCTACCGGCGGGCGCTCTACGGGCACTGGCAGCGGCAGTTCGTGCACCCCGGCCTCGCGGCCTTCGACGCGCCGAGCCGCGAGCGGTGCACGTCCGAGCGGGCGCGCTCCAACACGCCCCTCGCCGCCCTGGCCCTCCTCAACGACCCGATCCACGTGGAGGCCGCGCGGGTCCTCGCCGAGCGTGTCCTGAAGGGCGCAGGAGCGTCCGCCGAGGACCGGGTGACCGCCCTGTGGGAGCGCGTGCTCCAGCGTCCTCCCACCCACTCCGAGCGCTCCCGGATGGTCGCCCTGGTCCGCAAGCACCGCGCCGACTTCGCCCAGCGCCCCGAGGACGCGGCGGCCCTCGTGGCCGTGGGCGCCTCGCTGGCGTCGCCCGAGTTCCCCGCGACGGAGCTCGCCGCCTGGACCTCGGCGGCCCGGGTGGTCCTCAACCTCCACGAGACCATCGTGCGCGAATGAAGCTGCCCTTCCACCACCCCTCGGCCCTCGACCTCTCGCGGCGCACGTTCCTCGCGGGCGCGGCCGCGGGCATGGGGCAGGCCGCGCTCGCCGCGCTCGGCGGGCAGGGGCGTCCGGGAGCGCGCGCCAAGCGGGTCATCCACCTGTACATGGCGGGCGGGCCGAGCCACCTCGAGACCTTCGACGAGAAGCCCGAGCTGGCCAAGCTCGAGGGGCAGCCCATGCCCGAGTCCTACACCGGCGGCCAGCAGCTCGCGCAGCTCCAGGGTCGTGAGCTGCGCTGCCTCGCCCCCCGCTTCCCCTTCCGCGAGTTCGGGGAGAGCGGCCAGCGGATCTGCGACCGCTTCCCGCGCCTCGGGAGCGTGATCGACGACTTCTGCATCCTGAACTCCCTGGAGACGGACCAGATCAACCACGACCCGGCCCACACCCTGTTCAACACGGGGACGACGCTCCCGGGGCGGCCCTCCATGGGCTCCTGGGTGCACTACGGGCTCGGGTCGATGAACGAGAACCTGCCGGCCTTCGTGGTCCTGAGCTCCGTCGGCAAGGGGGGGCAGTCCCAGCCCATCGCCGCCCGCCAGTGGCACTCCGGCTTCCTGCCCTCCCGCTACCAGGGCGTCGAGCTGCGCTCGGTCGGCGACCCGGTGCTCTACGTGAAGAACCCGGACGGGGTGGGGCGCGACCTGCAGGGCGACGTGGTGCGCGCCATCGCCGAGCTCAACAGCGAGCGCGCGGTCCGCACCGAGGACCCCGAGGCCCTCACCCGCATCGCCCAGTACGAGCTCGCCTTCCGCATGCAGGCCGCCGTGCCCGAGCTGGTGGACCTCTCCGACGAGCCCCAGGAGACCCTGGACCTCTACGGCACCGGGGGCCGCGACGGGTCGTACGCGAGCAACTGCCTCATGGCCCGCCGCCTCGCGGAGCGCGGGGTCCGCTTCATCCAGGTCTACCACCGGGGCTGGGACCACCACGGCGCCGTGGAGCGGTCGATCGAGATCACTGCCAGGGAGGTCGACCAGGCCAGCGCCGCGCTGGTGACCGACCTCAAGCGGCGCGGGCTGCTGGAGGACACCCTGATCCTGTTCGGCGGCGAGTTCGGCCGGACCCCCATGGGACAGGGGGACGGGCGCGACCACCACATCCGCGGCTTCTCCTACCTCATGGGCGGCGCCGGCATCCCCGGGGGCCGCCGGTACGGCGCCACGGACCCCCTGGGCTACGCCGCCGTGGAGGACGTCGTGCACGTGCGGGACCTCCACGCCACGATCCTGCACCTGCTCGGACTCGACCACGAGGCGCTCAGCTACGACTTCCGCGGGCTGGACCTGCGCCTCACGGGCGTCGAGCCCGCGCGCGTCCTGCGCGACGTCATCTCCTGAGGCGTTCGGCCTCGAGGCTCGCGGCGAGGCGATCGAGCGACTCGACGTAATCGTTGCCGTCCCCGAGCTTCCCGCGCAGCTCCTCCCGGAGGCGCTCGAACTCCGCGAGCGAGGCCCCCGAGAGCGGCCCGGCGGCGGCCGCGCGCGCGTGGGCCGTCCGCGCCCGCAGGTAGAGCGGCACCCCGCTCTCCTCCCCGAACCCCCGGCTCTCGATCGCCGCCACGAAGGCCTCCGCGGCCTCGAGCCAGCGGCCCTCGTCCCCGAGCAGGCTGCCCCGGTTGGCGGCGACGATCGACCGGCGGCGGGGCGTCAGCGCGTCGGCGCGCTCCCCCCTCGCCACCGACGTCGTCACGGACTCCACGGAGTGGCAGGCCCCGAGGGAGCTCTGGGTCCCCGCCGTCTACCCGCGGACCGACCTGCAGGGCGACGAGCGGAGCCTGGGATGGCGGACCGTCGAGGTCGGGCTCGACCTGGGCGACGAGCTCCTGCTCGACTCGGTGCGCTTCGAGTTCCAGATCCAGGCCCGGAACAGCAGGAACTGCGCGCCGAGGGCCGAGTTCGCCAGCGTGATCGTCGACGATGTTCGCCTCCGGGTCGTGTCCAGCTCCACCACGGACTGTGCCTACGGGCCGAGCGGCGCCAGCTGCGCGTTCCAGATCCCCTACGAGGTCCCGACGGCGACGTTCAACAACGCCGAGGTCTTCTGGCAAGCTCTCGACTTCGCCCACCCCGTACCGGCGGACCGCGCGTCCTCGGAGGACATGCAGCGGGTCGACACGGTGGAGCCCGCCTTCTGGCCGGCGCCGAACAACTTCCCCTGCGAGCTGCCCTGGGACGTGAGGCTGACCGCGGCCTCCGTGAGCAAGCTCCCCTCGGCGCTCCTAGGGGACCTCAACGACGACGACCGGGTCAACGGCGCGGACCTCGGCCTCCTCATGGCCGCCTTCGGCTCCGGCCCCGGCCCCGCCGACCTCAACGTGGACGGCCAGGTCAACGGCGCCGACCAGGGGATGCTCCTGGCGGCCTGGTCCGGGGGGGGCTGCCAGTGAGCGAGCCGGCGGAGGGGACGGGGTTCGGCCCCGGCGGCGGCGCGGAGCTCGAGCGGCTCACGGGGCAGCTCCGGGACCTGCGCGCCCGCGGGCACCGCCTCGAGCGCGGCCTCGGCGCGGTCGCCTCGCTGCTGATGCCCGGCGCGGGGCAGCTCCTCCAGGGGCGCGTGGTCATGGGGCTCGGCTTCCTCGCCGTCCACCTCGCTCTCGTCCTGACGACGTCACCCGCCGGGCTCCTCATCCCGCCGCTCGCAGCCCTCGAGGCCGCCCTTCGATGCCCCGACGAGGTGCCACCACGGGGCCGCCGGGCGGGGAGGTGAGGGGCGGCGCGGCGCGGCGGGGCTCCGACGGGCCGGGAACACCCCGCCTCGGAACCTTCGCCGGGGGCTGCCCGCGATCCGGACCAGGGGCTAGCTTGGGGTCGGATCGCCTGCTCGCCTCGACCTCCCTTCCCCATGAAGCTCGCCCCCGTCCTCCTCGCCCCCCTCCTCCTCACCGCCTGCCAGCTGCCCGGCTCGGGGCCGGCGGTCCCCCCCACCTCCGACCACCTCGAGGTGGACGCCCCCCGGGCCCAGCGCTTCGAGGAGATCGGCTCCTACCGGCGGGACGTGACGACCACGTCCGCCGAGGCCCAGCGCTACTTCGACCAGGGCCTCGCGTGGATGTACAGCTTCAACCACGACGAGGCCATCCGCTCCTTCGCCAGGGCCGCCGAGCTCGACCCGGCCTGCGCCATGGCCTGGTGGGGCATCTCGATGTGCGAGGGGCCGAACTACAACGACCCCGAGATGACCGACGAGCGGTCGGGCGCCGCGTGGTCGTCCCTGCAGGAGGCGCTCGCGCGGATCGACAACACCTCCCCGGTGGAGCGCGGCCTCATCGAGGCCCTCGCCGCTCGCTACAGCTTCCCCTGGCCGGAGGACCGCACGGGCCTGAACGAGGCCTACGCCGACGCCATGGGCGCCCTGCTGGAGCGGTTCCCCGAGGACGCCGAGGTGGGCACCCTCTACGGCGAGGCCCTCATGGTCCTGCGCCCCTGGCAGCTCTACTCCATCGATCGTCAGCCCGAGGCGGACACGCCGAAGATCACTGCGGCCCTGGAGCGGGTGCTCGAGATGCACCCCGACAACCCGGGCGCCAACCACCTCTACATCCACGCCGTCGAGCCCAGCCTCGAGCCCGAGCGAGCCCTGGCCGCCGCGGACCGGCTCCGGAACCAGATCCCGGTCTCCGGGCACATGAACCACATGCCGTCGCACATCTACGTGCAGACCGGCGACTGGGACAAGTCCATCGTCCAGAACCGGGCCGCCATGCGGCGGGACAGGACCTACCTGGAGCGCTCACCCGACCAGGGCATCCAGCACATGTACATCGTCCACAACGCGCACATGCTCGCGTACTCGGCGATGATGGTCGGGCAGGAGACCGAGGCCATGGACGCCGCGCGCTCCATGCTGCCCGGCGTCCCGGAGCCGATGCTGCCCGCCGTGGCCGGCTTCGTCGACCTGTGGATGAGCTCGGTCTACGACGTGCAGAAGCGCTTCGGCCGCTGGGACGCCATCCTCGCCGAGCCCGCGCCGCCCGAGATCCTCCCCATCACCACCGCCGTGTGGCGCGCGCACCGGGCCGTCGCCTACGCCGCGAAGAAGGACTTCGAGGAGGCCGAGGCCGAGTACGCGCTCTTCAAGGCCGCCGTCGCCGCCTTCCCCGAGGACCAGATGTCCGGCCGCGACGCCACCCGGCGGATCCTCGAGGTCAGCGACCACTTCGTCGCCGGCGAGCTCGCGCTCCAGCGCGGCCAGTGGGACGCCGCGATCGCCGCCCTCGAGAAGGCGGTCGAGGTGGAGGACTCCCTCAGCTACGGGGAGCCGCCCCAGTGGCTCCAGCCCAGCCGCCACACCCTGGGCGCCGTGCTGCTGAAGGCGGGCCGGCCCGCCGAG
>JASFWR010000107.1:0-9876 GCA_050049155.1 Planctomycetota bacterium
CGCGTCAGCGATCGCCGCTGGGATCACCGCTGGGATCGCCGCCGGGGTCGCCGAGCAGCGCGGCGAGCGCCTCCAGGGTGGTCACGGGCTCGGCGCAGGCGAAGTCGGTGCACACGTAGGCCGTGGCCTCGCCGCGCGCCTCGAGGGCGGCGGTGAAGGGGGCGACCTCCGCGAGCGTGGCCCCCGCCTCCCCCGGCCGGCGCAGGAGCACGACGTCGTTGGGCGCGTAGCGGCCCGCGAGCATGGCCAGCATGGCCGCGACGTCCGGGTGGTCCGGCTCGCCGACGATCACGATCTCCCGCGTCCGCGCCGTCTGGAAGTCCACGGCGGCCAGGAGCTGGGTGGACATGCTCGGGCTCACGCCGACCTGCGCGCTGAAGGCGCGGATCGTGCCGGCCGCCACCTCCTCGTACCCCGTCGCGCCGGTCATCCGCGCGAGCCGCAGCAGGACACACGCCATCACCGAGTTCCCGGACGGGCGGGCGCCGTCGTAGATCGTCTTCGACCGGACCAGCAGCGGCTCACCGTCGTCCGGGCTCAGGAAGAAGCCGCCGGCCTCGCGGTCCAGGAAGTGCAGGAGCGCCGTGTCGACGAGCTCACGCGCTGCCGCCAGGTGGACCGGTTCGTGGCCGGCCTCGTAGAGGTCCAGGAGCCCTGCGGCCATGAAGGCGTGGTCCTCCAGCATGCCAGCCAGCCCCGCCTCCCCCGCCCGCCACCGCTTCAGCAGCCGCCCGTCCTCCGAGCGCAGCTCGCTGAGGGCGAAGTCGGCGGCCGCCCGAGCGCGCGCCACGAGCGCCGGGTCCCCGAACGCGCGACCGGCGCGCGCGAAGGCGGAGATCATGAGCCCGTTCCAGTCCGTGAGGACCTTGTCGTCCTTGAGCGGGTGCTCCCGCCCCTCGCGCGAGGCGAAGAGCCGCGCCCGGAGGGGCTCCCAGCGGGCCCGCTCCTCGTCCCCGAGGGGCGCCTCGAGGTGGAGCACGTTGCGACCCGTCCGCTCCCCGGTGGCCTCGTCGCGGAAGTTGCCCTCCGCCTCGAGGCCGAAGCGCTCGCCCACGAAGGCGGCGTCCTCGGGCCCGAGCACGGCCTCCACCTCCTCCAGCGTCCAGAGGTAGAAGAGGCCCTCCTCGCCCTCGCTGTCGGCGTCCTCGGCGGAGTAGAAGCCCCCCTCCGGCGCCGTCATGTCACGGCTGACGTAGGCGAGGATCTCCCGCGCCGCCCGCTCGTGGGCGGGGTCGCCGGTGACGAGCCACGCGTCCACGTAGGCGAGGCAGCAGAGCGCCTGGTCGTAGAGCATCTTCTCGAAGTGCGGGAGCAGCCAGCCGGGGTCGGTGGAGTACCGGTGGATCCCGAGCCCGACCTGGTCGAAGACGCCGCCCAGCCGCCAGGCCGCGAGCGTCCGCTCCACCATCCGCAGGGCCCTCGGGGAGCCGGTCCTGGCGTGCCGCCGGAGCAGGAAGGTCTGCTCGTGGGGCACGGGGAACTTGCGCGTCGCGCCGAAGCCACCGCGGGCCTCGTCGAAGCGGCGCGCGAGTTCCTCCTCGCCGGCCGCGAGGTGCTCCTCGGTGAGGTCGTCCCCGGGCGCCCCGGACACCCGGGCGGCGAGGTCCCGGGTGATGGCGTCGGCCGACTCGAGGACCTCCTCCCGGCGCTCGTTCCAGGCCGCGCTGAGGGCGGGGACGAGGTCCAGCATCCCGAAGCGCTGCCCGACGGACCGCTTCGGGAAGTAGGTCCCCGCGAAGAAGGGGCGCCGGTCGGGGGTCATCACGACCGTCATGGGCCAGCCGCCGCTCCCCGTGAGCGCCTGGGTCACCGACATGTAGAGCTGGTCGATGTCCGGGCGCTCCTCGCGGTCGAGCTTCACGCAGACGAAGGCCTCGTTCATCAGGGCCGCCACATCGGCGTCCTCGAAGCTCTCGTGCTCCATCACGTGGCACCAGTGACAGGTCGAGTAGCCGATGGAGAGGAACACCGGGACGCCGCGCTCCTCGGCGAGGGCGAAGGCCTCCGGCCCCCACTCGTGCCAGTCCACCGGGTTCCGGGCGTGCTGCAGCAGGTAGGGGCTGCGCGAGAACACCAGCCGGTTGAACTCGTCCCCGCCGTCCGGCGGCAGGGCCGCGATCGCCTCGGGGCCCGGCAGCGGCGCGCGGCCGTGGGTGGGTTCCTGGAGCATCGCCCGCGGGGTCGGGGTCGTGGGCGCGGGAGCGGTCGGCGCGGGAGGGCACGCCACGAGCGACGCGCAGAGGGCGACGACGCTCACGAGCCCGAGAACTCGGTCAGCTTCTTGATCAGGTAGGGCGGCGTCACGACCCCCGAGTACCCGTCGAGGTAGTTCCCCTCGGCGTCCGCGAAGAGGACGAAGGGGAGCATCATCGCGTCCTCCACCTGCTGGGCGAGGGCGATGACCTCGTCCTCGGCCTCGTCACAGTCCGAGGCGACGGCGACGAACCCGGCCTGGAGCAGCGGCGCCACGTCGGGGCGCGGGATGACAGCCTCCACGAGGCTGCGGCACTGGCTTCAGAGCTCGCGTCCGAACTCGATGAAGATCCGCTTCCCCTCCGCGGCGGCGGCGGCCTTCGCCTCCGCCATGGTGGTGTACCAGGTCAGGGTCCCGCGGTCGTCGAAGTGGGGGTGGCTGGAGGCGCTCATGCGGGGAGCCTAGTCCGCCCCGCAGGCCTTGCCACCCCCGGGGCCGTTCGAATCCCAGGAGGCTCGGCGAATCCCAGGAGGCCCGCCGAATCCCCGACGGCCGTCCCGGCCCGGCCCTACTTCTGCTTGAGGTAGGCCTCCATGAAGGGATCGAGCTCTCCGTCCAGCACCTTCTGGACGTTGCCCTCCTCCACGTTGGTCCGGTGGTCCTTGACCATCTGATAGGGGTTCAGCACGTAGGAGCGGATCTGGCTCCCCCACGCGATCTCGCCCTTCTCGCCGTAGAGCTTGCTCATCTCGGCGTCACGCTTGGCCTCCTCCATCGCGAGGATCTTGGCCTTGAGCATGCTCCACGCGGTCGCGCGGTTCTTGTGCTGGCTGCGCTCGTTCTGGCAGCGCACGACGATGCCGGTGGGCAGGTGCGTGAGGCGCACCGCCGACTCCGTCTTGTTCACGTGCTGCCCGCCGGCGCCGCCGGCTCGCATGGTGTCCACCTTCACGTCGGACTCGTTGATCTCGACGTCGATGGTGTCGTCCGTGGCGGGGGTGACGTCGACCGAGGCGAAGGCCGTCTGCCGCCGCGCCTGGGCGTCGAAGGGGCTGATCCGGACCAGCCGGTGCACCCCGGTCTCCGCCTTCAGGTAGCCGAACGCGTAGGGGCCCTCGATCAGCAGCGTGACGCCGCGGATGCCGCCCTGGTCCTCCTCGCTGAGCTCGACCTGCGTCAGGTCGAACTCCCGGCGCTCGGCCCAGCGCACGTACATGCGCATGAGCATCGAGGCCCAGTCGCACGCGTCGACGCCGCCGGCGCCCGCGCTGATCTGGAGGTAGGCGCTCATCTGGTCGCTGGGGCCGCCCAGCATGACCTTGAACTCGAGGTCGTCGAGGGTGCCCTTGGCGCCCTCGAGCGTGGCGTCGATCTCACCCGAGACCTCCTCCAGCTCACCTCCCTCCTCGGCCATCTCGAGCAGGAGGTCCACCTCCTCGAAGCCGCCCTCGAGGCTCCGAACAGGATCGACCACGTGCCGGAGGCCCTTCAGCTCCCGCACCAGCTTCTGGCTCTGCTCCTGGTCGTTCCAGAAGTCGGGGCTGGCCTGCAGCTCCTCGATCTCCTGGAAGCGCTTCAGCTTGACGGGGTAGTCAAAGACTCTCCGTCAGCAGACTGAGTCTGCCGCGGAGCTCCTTCGTACGGTCGCGGTAGTCGGCGGGCGTCGGGGACATGAGGCACGGAGGATAGGCGCCGCGCGGGCGCCCGACCACCGCCGACCGCGCCTTTCGCGGCTCAGGCCGGGCCGTCGAGGGGCGCGCGGCGCAGCGATCCGTTCCCGGCGTCGACGGCCACGCCGGACCCCGCGACCGCCCTGGCGAGCGCCGCCTCGAAGCGCTGCGCCGACCAGCCGAGCTCCGCCCGCACCGCCTCCCGGTCCCGCGGCGTGCCGCCGTCGAGCCGGGCCGCCACCAGGTCCCCCTCCAGCCGCGCGAGCGCCTGCCGGCGGGCGCGCCCCCGGGCCAGCACGCCCCTCGGCGCCAGGAGGAGCGAGGCCAGGAAGCAGGCCCCGGCGGCGGTGGCCATGGGCCCGGCGGGCGCCACGTCCAGGCGCATCCCGAGGGCGTACCCCGCGAGCGCGCTGACGAGGGCGAGCGCGGCCGAGAGGGCGAGCACGCGGCGCACGTCGTCCACCCAGAGGATCGCCGCGGCGGGCGGGGCGATCATGAGCGCCACCACGAGGATCGAACCGGCCGCCTCGAAGGACGCCACGACCGCGAGGGACACCACCGCGAGCCAGGCCACGTGCAGGCGCGACGGCCGGAAGCCCAGGCTCGCGGCCAGCTCCGGGTCGAAGCTCAGCAGCTTCAGCTCCTTGAACATCACGAGCACGAAGCCGAGCACCAGGGCCAGGGCCAGGGACACGGACCAGAAGGCGCGCGGGCCCAGGTCGCGCCCGCCGACCTCGAGCCGGTCGAGCGGCGCGAGGGCGAGGTTGCCCTCGATGATGCAGTCCGCGTGGAAGTGGGCCCCGGAGAGTTCCACGCTGGTGAGGAGGACGCCGAGGCTGAAGAGCGCGGGGAAGACCACCCCGAGGGAGGCCGTCGGGTCGACCACCCCGGTCCGGCGGATCGCCTGGACCGCGAGCACCATCACGAGCCCCATGGCCGCCGCCCCCACCAGGAGGAGGGGCGACGTACGGTCACGCAGCAGCGCGTACGCGATCACGATGCCGGGCAGGACCGCGTGGGCGAGGCCCTCCGACAGCAGCGCCTCCCGCTTCAGGACGAGGAAGCTCCCGGAGAGGGCGCAGGTCAGCGCCGTCACGGCGGCGATCGCCAGGGTCCAGGCCTCGATCACGCGGCGCCTCCTGCCGCCTCGGGCGGGCCGCCGCGCAGGCGCCGGCGCGCCCGGGCGCGGGCGAGCACCCCGCGCCCGGGGGCGAGGAGGAGCGAGACCACGAAGATCGCCGTCGCGACGAGCACGACGACGGGCCCCGTCGGCAGGCCCGCCTCCGAGGCGCTCACCAGGGCCCCCGTGGCGCCGGAGACCGCGCCGAAGGTGCCGGAGAGCAGGACCATCGGGCCCAGCCGGGAGGTCCACTGACGCGCCGCCGACGCGGGGGTGACGAGCATCGCGATCATCAGGATGACGCCCACCGTCTGGATCCCCACGACCACCCCCGCGACCAGCAGCGCCATGGTCAGCGTGTCCAGCGCCCGCGTCGGGAGGCCCAGGCTGCCCGAGAAGTCCGGGTCGAAGGTGAACACCTTCAGCTCCTTCCAGACCAGCGCCAGCGCCAGGAGCGAGGCCGCCCCGAGGCCGAGGATCATCCAGAGGTCGGCGCGGGTCATGGCCGCGGCCATGCCGAAGAGGTAGTCCTCGAGGCCAGTGTGCCCCGGGATCGGCGGGCTCTGTCGCTGCACCCAGCGCAGCAGGAAGAGGCCGCCGCCGAAGAACACGGCGAGCATGGCGCCGAGGCTGGCGTCGTCCTTCAGGCGGGTGCGGAGGGTGACGAAGCGGGCGAGGAGGAGGGCGGCCGTGCCCGCCACCAGGGCACCGGGGACCAGCACCGCCAGGGACCGCGACCCGCTCCCCGTGATGAGGTGGGAGAGCACGAAGGCCCCCACCACGCCGAGCAGGGCCGAGTGCGAGACCACGTCCCCCACCAGGCCCTGACGCCTGAGGTAGGCGAAGCAGCCGAGGGCGCCGCTCACCGCCCCGACCGCGGAGGTCCCCGCGGCCACGACGACGAGGGTCGGGTCGACCCAGGGGACGCTCATGCCGGGGAGCTCTCCGGGACGTCCGCCGGGACCCGGCCGCCGTAGAGGCGGTCCAGGTTGGTCCGGTGGAAGACCTCCGTCACCGGGCCCGCCGCGTGCACGCCGCGGTTGAGGAGGACCGCGTGCCCGAAGTAGCGCGGGACGGTGGCGAGGTCGTGGTGCACCGAGAGGATCGTCTTGCCCCGCTCGGCGAGGCGCGCGAGGAGCGCCGCGATGCTCCGCTCCGTCACGGCGTCGACACCCGCGAAGGGCTCGTCCATGAAGTACACCTGGGCGTCCTGGACGAGCGCCCGCGCGAGGAAGACCCGCTGCTGCTGGCCGCCGGATAGCTCGGCGATCTGTCGCCCTGCGAGGTCCGCGATCTCCATCTGCTCGAGGGCCTCGAGCGCGTCGGCCCGCTCCCGCGTGCCCGGGCGACGGAACCAGCCGAGGCGCCCGTACGTGCCCATGGTCACCACATCGAGCACCGACGTGGGGAAGTCCCAGTCCACGCTCGACCGCTGCGGGACGTACGCCACCAGCCGCCGCTGGCGAGCCGGGTCCTGGCCGAAGACGCGCACCCTCCCGGCCACCCGGGGCACGACCCCCAGCGCCGCCTTGAGGAGCGTGCTCTTCCCCGCGCCGTTCGGGCCCACGACGGCCGCGAGGCAGCCCTCCTCCAGGCGCAGGTCGGCGTTCAGCAGGGCCGGCTCGCTCCCGTAGGAGACGGTCAGCCCCTGGACCTCGAGGGCCGCGGCTCCTGCGGCGGCGCCGCTCATGACGGCCCCAGGGCCCGGACGATGGTCTCGACGTTGCTGCGGAACGCCCCGAGGAAGGTGTCGGCCGGGGCCTCCGCGCCGAGGTCGTCGGAGTACAGCGGTTCGGAGGCGATCCGCGCGGACCACCCCCTGGCCTCGCAGGCCTCGAGCAGCGCCTCGGTCAGGCGCGGGTTGGTGATCGACTCCAGGAAGACCACGGGGACCTCGCGCTCCACCACCCGCTCGGCCACCTCGCGCATGGTCCGGAGGTCCGCCTCGGGATCGTTGCCCACGCTGAGGATGGCGAGGGTCTCCAGCCCGTAGTTGCGGGCGAAGTAGTTGAACGCGTCGTGCCCGCTCACGAGCACCCGCCTGGACTCCGGCAGCGCCGCGAGGGCCACCGCCGCCCAGGCATCCACCTGCTGGAGCTCCGCCCCGTACCGCTGCGCGTTGGCGAGCACCTGCGCCGCGTCCTCGGGGAACCGGGCGGCGAGCTCCTCGGCGAGGCCCTCCACGCACCGCGACCACCCCGCGAGGTCGTTCCAGATGTGGGGGTCCACGCCCGCGGTCGCCTCGCCGTCCTCGACCCAGCCCAGCCGGCGCTCGACGGGGAAGGCGCTCGCCATGGACCAGCTCTTGGTCGCGATGGCCTCCCGCTCCAGGACCTCCGAGAGCTGCGCCTCCAGATGGAAGCCGTTGAAGACCACGAGCGCCGCGGCGTCCATGGCCAGCACGTCCCGCGTGCTCGCGCCGTACCCGTGCGGGTCCACGCCCGGCCCGCAGAGGAGCTTCAGGTCCACGTCGAGCCCCTCCACGAGGGCGACCACGGCGTCGTGGACCTGGCCGGTGGTCACGACGATGAGCGGACGGTCGGACGACCGGCTCGGCTCGCCGCACGCGGCGAGGGGCAGGGCGGCGAGGAGGGCGACGGCGAGGCCGAGCGCGGCTCCGGCGCCCTTCGAGCGGGGGTTCTTGCTGAGATTGAGTCTCATCGGCGGCCGAGAAGTCTAGTCCCGTCCCGGCGACGTGGTGAGGGGGCAAAGGGCGCAATTCGGTGCCCCCGCGCCCGGCCCCCGCCCGCGAGGCCCCGCGGCCCCTCCGCCGGGGCGCGGTGCCTCGAATCCGGTCCCGGGGCGCCGATGGGCGGCCCCCCAGCCCCTAGAGTCCGGGCATGCAGATCGAGCAGCCGGTGGTCCTGGGGACCTTCATCAAGCGCTACAAGCGCTTCCTCACCGACGTCGAGCTGGAGGACGGCTCCGTGCTCACCGCCCACTGCCCGAACACGGGGTCCATGAAGGGCTGCCTGGAGGCCGGGGCCCGCGTGGCCCTGCGGGACAGCCAGGACCCGGGGCGCAA
Organism: Planctomycetota bacterium; assembly: GCA_050049155.1. Taxonomy (GTDB): domain Bacteria; phylum Planctomycetota; class UBA1135; order UBA1135; genus Saltatorellus. The sequence goes on from JASFWR010000107.1 coordinate 8,010, forward strand.
GCTCAGCCACACCTTCCAGACCATCGAGGTCGGCGGGACGTGGGTGAACGTGGACACCGGCCTGCCGAACGCCTTGGCCCACGAGGCCGTGGAGGCCGGGCGCATCGAGGCCCTGCTCGGCTACGCCTCGGCGCGGCGCGAGGTCAAGTACGGGAAGAACAGCCGCATCGACCTGCTGCTCGAGGATCCCGAGAAGGGCCGCGCCTACGTGGAGGTCAAGAACACCACCCTCGCAGAGGGCGACGTGGCGCGATTCCCCGACGCCGTCACGACCCGGGGGCTGAAGCACCTCGAGGAGCTCGCCGGGGTCGTCGCCGAGGGGCACCGAGGCGTGATGCTCTACTGCGTGTCACGGGGAGACGTGCGCGCCTTCTCGCCCGCGGACGACATCGACCCCGCCTACTCGGCGAAGCTCAGGGAGGTCGCCGCCGCGGGCGTCGAGCTGCTCGCCTACTCCACGGTGGTCACGCCGACGAGCTTCGAGCTCGGCGAGCCGCTCGAGATCCGGCTCTGATCCCCGGCCCATCGGATCGGCCCAGCGGTTTCGTCCCCTGGAGCGCGATCCGGCGAGCGCAGCGCGCGCGTCCGGCGTCAGACGCCCTGACCGAAGCTCGAGCCGCCGGTGCGCTTCCGCGAGGTGCTGGCGCCGGCCGAGGAGCGAGAGGTCGGGCGGGGGAAGGCCTTCGGGCCGGAGGAGCCGCGCCCACGGCCGCCACCGCGGCGTCGGGCTCCGCCGCCGCCACGCCGGGGGCCGCCGCCTCCGCCGCGGCGACCGCCGCCCCCGCGGCCGCCCTGTCCGCCCGCCTTCGACGGGGCGTTCACGTCCCCGGGGTCGAAGCCCTCGAGCGCCTGCCGGGGGATCTTGCTCCCGAGGTGCCGCTCGATGGCGCGGACCTGGTCGCCGTCCTCCCTGGCGAAGAAGGTGAAGGCCTTGCCCTGCTTCTTCGAGCGCCCCGTGCGGCCGATCCGGTGGGTGTAGGCCTCGGGCGTGTTCGGCACGTCGAAGTTCACCACGTGGCTGACGTCCGCCACGTCGATCCCGCGCGCCGCGATGTCGGTGGCGACGAGCACGTCGTACTCACCGGCGCGGAAGCCCTCCATGGCGCGCACGCGCTGGTTCTGGGACATGTTCCCCTGCAGGGCGATGGCGCGGTGACCGCGCTGGTCCAGCTGCCGCGCCACCTTCCGCGCGCGGTGCTTGGTGCGCAGGAAGACGATCGCCGAGCGGAAGTCGGGCCCCGAGAGGATCTCCTCGAGGAGCTCCAGGCGGCGGGTCTGCGCGCACTCGTAGAGGGCGTGCTCGATGGTGTCCGCCGGGCGGCTGTGGGCCAGCTCGATGACCGTCGGGCGGCGCAGCACCTCGTCGGCGAGGTGCCGGATCTCCTTGGGCATGGTGGCCGAGAAGAGCAGGTTCTGGCGCCGCTCCGGCAGGAGCCGTAGGACCTGCCGGATCGCGGGCAGGAAGCCCATGTCGAACATGTGGTCGGCCTCGTCGAGGACGAGGATCTCCACGTCCCGGAGGTCGATCTCGCGCTGGCCGGCGAGGTCGAGGAGCCGGCCGGGGCAGGCGACCACGACCTCGGGGCGAGACCGGAGCGCCCGGACCTGGGCGTTCTGGGACACGCCGCCGAAGACGGTCGTGGACCGGACGCGGGTGAACTTGCCGAGGCGCGAGAACTCCTCGTCGATCTGGAGCGCGAGCTCACGGGTGGGCGCCACCACGAGCGCGCGCGGGCCGCGCCGCTGGCCGCCGCCGGCGCGGAGGTGCTCGAGGATCGGCAGAGCGAAGGCCGCCGTCTTGCCGGTCCCCGTCTGGGCGAGGCCGAGCACGTCCTTGCCCGCGAGGACCGCGGGGATGGCCTTGCGC
>JASFWR010000108.1:0-9768 GCA_050049155.1 Planctomycetota bacterium
GGAGCTCCGCATCGAGCGGGCGCGGCAGCAGCAGGGCGGCTGACGGCCGCCGTCAGCTCGCCGAGCGTCGGCCCCGCGACCCCGGGTCGCCCGAGGCGCGCTCCTCGATCAGCTCGTGGATCCAGCGCACGAGCTTCGGGTCCCAGTGTGCGGACCGGAAGCGCTCCCCCGTGACCCGCGCGCCGTCCTGCAGCCGCCGGAACAGGGTGTGGCTCTCCGTCAGCCGCCGCATGGCGGCGCCGAGCCCCTCGGGACACCTCGGGGGGACGAGCACGCCGTTCTCGCCGTCCTCGACCAACTCGGGGATGGCCCGCCAGCGGGTCGTGATCACCGGGAGGCCGGCCTGCATGGCCTCGAGGACGACGCCCGGCATGCCCTCACGGCGGTGGTAGCTCGGGAAGACGAGCACGTCGTGCTCCGCGAGCAGCGCGTCGACGCCGCCCTCGGGGAGCGACGCGCGGTGCTCGCACCGATCCCCCAGGTCCAGGCCCGAGAGGTCGAAGTTCCTGTGGACGGGACCGACGAGGGTGAGCGAGCTCCCCTCCGGCAGCCAGGCGGAGGCCGCGACGGCCTCGGCGATCCCCTTCTCGGCGCGGATGGGCCCGAGGTAGAGGAAGCGGCGCGCCTGGTCCGGCCTGGGGCCGGGCACCCGGGGCACGTCGCGGGTGGTCGGCCACCAGCGGACCCTGCGGCAGTCCTCGGAGCTCTTGAACCGCTCGCAGAGCGCGTGGGTCTGGAGCAGCACGCGGTCGGCCTGGAGCGTCGACTGCTCCAGGGAGCGCCTGGCCCGCTCGCCCGCCTCGTCGACCACGAGGTCGAGGTCGCCGCCGAAGACGCGGATGACGAGCGGGAGCCCGCGGGCCTTGCACGCCGAGCGCACCACCGCGCCGGCGCGGAGCAGCCCCCGCGCCGAGGTGTTGAACATCACGGCGTCGAGACGCGACCACGGCGTCGTGATCCTCCCCACGAGCCCCGCGAAGATGCGCGCCTCGTCCATCGACTGGCGCAGCTGGCTGCGGCCCTCGCGGGGGACGGAGAGGTCGTGCAGCGTGACGTCGATGGAGGGCTCGCGGACGAGCGCCTCGAGCATGGTGGCGAAGGAGAGGCGGAGCCCGGTCACGAGCTCCTCGTCCATGGGCATCGGGCCGATGACCAGCACCCGCTTCTGCCGCCGCTCAGGCACGCGCCGCCCTCCCGGTCGTCCCGGCGTCCGTCGACGGCGCGGCGCGGCGCGCCGGGGCCGCCGGCAGGCCGCGGTCGATGGCGTGGATGGGGAGGCGCTTCATCGAGACCGAGGGACACCCTCGGGGAGTGGATCGGCCGGCCCACGCCCGGGACTGAAGGGCCTCCGGCGATCCGGGGGCGGCCGGTGGCCGAGGGGCCGCTCGAGGGACGAGCGGCAGGTCGCCCGCGGGCCCGCGCCGCCGCGCCGGCGCCGGGCGCGGGGAAGAAAACCGGGATGTGACCAACCCGCCCGCAATGCCTACCGTTGGGCCCTCGGACGCCCGGCGCCGCGGTCACCCTCGACGCGCGGCAGGGGACCCAAGAATCGCCATGAAGCACCCGCTCCGCTCCGTCGTTCTCGCCCTCCTCCTCGTCCCTGCCGCCTCCGGTCAGCGGGGACAGACCATCGGGTTCGAGGAGACCTTCGCCCTCGCGGACGACCGCGGCGCGGTCCTGCAGCAGCTCGTCCCGGGGTCCCAGGAGCACTTCTTCTACACGTGCCTCCACCTCCAGCAGATCGGGGACCTCGACGGGGCCGACGCCATGATCGAGCGCTGGAGCGAGGTCGGAGGGTCTCCGGCGCTGCGGCAGATCGAGGCGCGGCAGGCGCTGCTCCGCGCGTCCACCGACCCGGAGCGGACGTACGCGTTCCTCGAGAAGGAGCTCGGCCTGCGCTTCGACGATCGCCGCGACTCGCCCGAGGCGGTCACCTCGCTCCCGTCCAGCTTCGACCAGGCGCCCCTGGGCGCCGACGCCTTCGTGCAGCAGGCCCTCCGCCGCGCCGACGGCCGGGGGCTCTCCGGGCTCAGCCGCGAGCTCCAGCGGAGCCTGCTCGCCGGGCCCACGCTCACCGACGGGCAGCGCGGCGCGCTCCTCGACCTCCTCGAGTGGCCGGACGTGCCGGGACTCGTCCCGGCGATCGAGGCGGACCTCGACGCGAACCCGGAGTCCACCTTCGGCGCGCGCCGGATCCACGGGCGGCTGCTGCTGGCGCAGCTCGAGGAGCTGCGCCGCCGCCGCCCCGAGCTCGCCTCCAACCGCCTCTACGTGGAGACGGTGCTGCGGCGCCTCGCCCCGGCGGACGGGGCCTCCCTGGAGGACCAGGACGTCCGCGAGACCTACCTCGAGCGCGCCCTCGCCTTCGCCGATCAGCTCCCCTCCGCGTTCGACTCGGTCAAGGCGCACCTGCTCTACCACCGCCTCGTCCTGGACCTCGACCGGGGGACCCCGGACCGGGCGCGCTTCATGCGCTACCTCCGGCTGCCGCGCCAGGCGAGCTACCTCGAGCTCGATCCCCAGCAGCGGGCCGCGGCCGCCAACCTCGGCGACGACGTGGGCGGTGCGACCCGCCTGCCGGCGATCGGGGACGACGAGGGCGTCGTCCGGGACCTCCTGGAGGCGCTGTTGCGCGGCGAGAGCGGCTACGGGGCCTACGTGGGGGTCCTGCCCGAGCGGTTCGTCCAGCGGGCCTGGGCGCGGACGCAGCTGCTGTACGGCGGCGACCCGGACCAGGCGGACCTGATCGAGATGCTCGGGGGGCCGGCCGAGGCGGAGGCCCTGCGGAACCTGGTGGAGGTGCGCTTCGAGCGCACCAACCCGGACCGGTTCGCGGCCGGGGACGACGTCTCGCTGGCGGTCCGCCTGAAGAACGTCGAGTCCGTGCTGATCAAGGTGTTCCGGGTGGACCCGTCCGCGTACTTCGACCTCTTCGGCCGGTCGGTGGCGACCGACATCAACCTCGACGGGCTCGTGACCAACGACGAGTTCGTGGTGGAGCTCGACGCGCCGCCCATGCGCCGGGTGGAGCGCTCGATCGACCTCCCCGCCCTCGACGCGCCGGGCACGTACGTGGTGGAGCTCATCGGGGGCGGCGTGGCCAGCCGCGCCGTCGTGCGCAAGGGCCGCCTCGACGTGCTGGAGCGGATCGGCGCCGCCGGCCACCTCTTCGAGGTGCTCGACGGTGACCGCCGTCCGGTGGAGGGCGCCGTCATCCGCTTCGGGGAGCGTGACTTCGTTGCCGGCGAGGACGGGCTCGTCCGCGTCCCCTTCACCTCGGAGCAGCAGGAGCGCCGCGTGCTCGTGCGCGCGGGCGGGCTCTCGCGGGTCACGTCGTTCCTGCACCGGACCGAGTCGTACGCCCTGCGCGCCGCCACCCACCTGGCGGCGGAGGCGCTGCTGGAGGGGAACCGGGCGCGCGTCGTCGTCCGACCGCGGCTCACGCTCAACGGCCAGCGGCTCCCGCTGGAGCGGGTCGACGAGCTCGCCCTCGAGATCGAGGCCATCGACTTCGAGGGGGCGTACTCCGCGTCGCGCGTGGACGACCTGCGGGCCTCGTCCGCCGGCCTCCTCGGCGCGGAGGCCGCAGTGGGCGTGCTGGCCGCGGACATCCAGGTCCCGCAGCGGCTGGACCGCGTGCGGGTCCGGCTCGTGGGCGCCGTCCGCCGGGCGACCGACGGGGAGCGGGTCAGCCTCTCGACCCCCTGGACGGTCACCTCCGTCAACGACGTGGCGCGCGGCCGGACGGTGGGCCAGGCCCTGCTCCGCCGCGACCCGGGCGCCTTCACCCTCGAACTCCGGGGACGCAACGGCGAGCCCCTCGGCGGCCGCGCCGTCCGGGTCGAGGCGCAGACTCGTCACTCGTCGAGGACGGTGGCTCAGGAGCTCCGCTCGGACGAGCGCGGGCACGTGGACCTCGGGGCGCTGGAGGCCGTCACCCGGATCGAGGTCTCGGGGGACGGGATCGCGAGGAACGACTGGACCCTGGGAGAGGCCGAGGCCTTCGGCCTCCCCTCGTCGCTCCGGGCCACGGTCGGGACCGTGCTCCGCGTGCCCTTCGCCGGTGAGGGGCCCCTGCGCCCCGCGGACGTCTCGCTCGTCGAGCTGCGGGCGGAGCAGCCGACGGCCGACCGCTTCGACGCCCTGCGCCTCGAGCCCGGCTACCTCGCCATCGAGGGCCTCGGCCAGGGCAGCTACGCCCTCCGCGTGAACCGGTCCGGGATCACCTACCGGGTCGAGGTCGAGGACGGCGTGGTCCGCTCGGGCCACGTGGTGACCCGCCACCGCGCCCTCCCGCTCTCCAACCCGACCCCGCTGTCGATCCGGGACGTGACCCAGGCGGACGGGAGCTTCAGCCTCCGCCTCGGCGGGTCCTCCCCTGCGACGCGCGTGGTCGTCCTCGGCTCCCGGTACCAGGGCCAGCAGGACCCGGCGGAGGACCTCGGCCTGCCGCACACCTCCGGTCGCTCCGACCGCATCCTGGCGGCCCCGCGCACGGTGTACGACTCCGGCCGGACCATCAGCGAGGAGTACCGCTACATCCTCAACCGGCGCCTGCAGGACGTCTTCCCGGGGAACATGCTCCCGCGGGCGTCCCTGCTCCTCAACCCGTGGGTCCTCTCGGAGACCACGGACCGCATGGACGAGGAGCTCGAGATGGTGAACGAGCTCCTGGGCCTCGGCGGCGGCGCGGGCGGCAAGTTCGGAGGCCGCCGCGGCGGCCGCGCCCGGAAGTCGAAGCGCGGGGTCGTGCCCTCCCTCGACCTGGACTTCCTGGGCCGACCCGCCACCGTGGCCGTCGGCCTCCAGCCCGACGACCAGGGGGTCGTGACGGTCCCCATGGCGGGCTTCGAGGACCTGCACCACTTCCGGGTGGTGGCCTTCGACGGCGCGGTGACGGCCTCCCGCGAGGTCCTGCGGAAGCCGCGGCCGGTGCGGCTGCGGGATCGGCGGCTCGCCGCGGGGCTCGACCCCAGCGCACCCATGACCCAGCAGCGGCGGATCCGCGTGCTCCGGGCGGGGGACGTCCTCGAGCTGCGGGACGCGCCGAACGCCGACGCCCAGACGTTCCAGACGCTCGGGGACGTCTTCCGCCTCTACGCCACGATGCTCGGTCCGGCCGGCGGGGCTCAGGACTCCGGGATCGAGGCGTTCGAGTTCATCACGCGCTGGCCCGACCTCGCGCCGGCGGAGCGGCGCGCGCTCTACTCGCGCTACGCGTGCCACGAGCTCAACGTGTTCCTGTCCCGCAAGGACCCGGCGTTCTTCCAGGACGTGGTGGCGCCGTACCTCGCCAACAAGGGCGCCAGGACGTTCCTCGACGACTGGCTCCTCGGCGCCGATCTCGCCGGCTACCTGGAGCCCTGGCGCTACCAGGGGCTGAACGCCGTCGAGCGGATCCTGCTGCTGCGTCGCGTCGGGCTGGACGCGGGCCAGGCCGCCGCCGACCTGCTGGCGACCATGCCGCGGGGGAGCTTCTCCCTCGACCGTGACTTCGCGCAGATCCTGGCGAGCCGGGGGATCGACGACGGGGGCTCGGGCCTGAACGCCAGGCTCGCGGAGGTCCGCAAGCAGTCCGCCGGGCGACCGGCGCCGCCCAGCGGCGGCGGCGGTGGGGGAGGCGGCCCCGCCTCCCCCGGTCCGACCGGTCCCTCCGCGCCGGCCGCCGGGGCTCCCGTGACCGGCGGCCTCGCTCAGACCCAGGACTCGCTCCGCTCCCTCGGGTACGCCGACGGATCCGACGACTTCTTCCTCGGGCGCCGGCTCGGCGACAAGTCCGTGGATCGAGGGCGCGAGGCGCGCTCGAGGGCGGAGGCCGGCGAGGAGGAGGTGACGGAGACGAGCGAGGGCGAGGTCGTCGCGGACTTCGAGGTCGAGGGCCTGTACTTCGCCAAGAACAACCTCGAGGACGTCCGGGCCCTGTACCGGGAGCTCGATCCCACGCGCGCCTACGCCGAGACCCACTACTGGCGCGTTCCGCGGCAGGCGATGCGCTACGACCTCATCCCGATCTCCCCCTTCTGGGCGGACCTCGCCGTGGCGGACGGCCCGTTCCAGTCGGCCCACTTCTCGACGGCCACCCGGAGCCTCTCCGAGGCGCTGCTCGCCCTCGCGTTCCTCGATCTTCCCTTCGAGGCGGCGGAGAGCGAGGTCGAGGTGGACGGCCGGAGCCTCCGGCTCACCGTCGGCTCCCCCGCCCTCGTGGCCCTCGAGGACATCGCCCCGACGGCGGCCGAGCCGGAGGGGCAGCAGCGGATCCTCGTGGGCCAGGACTTCTTCGAGCTGGCCCGGCCCAAGGAGACGGTCGACGGGGTGGAGCGCGACCGGTTCATCACCGGCGAGTTCCTCGCGGGGGTGCCCTACGGGTGCCGCATGGTGCTCTCCAACACGTCGTCGGCGCCGGTGGAGCTCGTCGCCCTCGTCCAGATCCCCGAGGGCGCGATGCCCGTCGACGCCCACCGCGTGACCGACGGTCGGAAGCTCGTCCTCCCCGCGTACGGGACCACGTCCATCGAGACGGCCTTCTACTTCCCCGCCGCCGGGGACTTCGCCGACTACCCGGTCCACGCCGGGCAGGGGGAGGTGCTGCTGGGGGCCGCGCCGGCGCGGCGGCTGCGGGTCGTCGACCAGCTCTCCGAGGTGGACCGCTCCACCTGGGACTGGGTCTCGCAGAACGGCTCCGTGGAGGACGTCGTCGCGTTCCTCGCCGCGGGCAACCCGTTCACCCTCGACCTCCAGCGCGTCGCCTGGCGGATGAACGACCCCGAGGCCTTCGCGGCCATCACGGGGGCGCTGGCGGCGCGGCAGGTGAGCGCTCCGATCCTCGAGCGGTACGCGGTGAAGCTCCGGGACGACGCCGGGACGCGCCGCTTCCTCTCGACGAACCAGCGGCTCCTCGGCCGGGTCCAGGCTCCGTTCCGCTCGCCCCTCTACTCGGTGGACGCCGTCGAGCGCGGGCTCTACGAGCACCTGGCCTTCGAGCCGCTCGTCCGCGGGCGCACCCACCAGGTGGGCGCGGAGCGCGAGATCCTCAACGACGAGTACGCGGCCCAGTACCGGAGCTTCCTCCGCAGGCTGACGTTGGGCAGCGGGCTGACCGACTCGGACCGGATGGAGCTCGCCTACTACCTCCTGCTCCAGAACCGCATCGGGGAGGCCCTCGCCGCCTTCGACCGGGTGGACCCGGACGGCGTGGACATGGCCCTGCAGTACGACTACATGACCGCCTACATGGACTTCTACCGCGGGGACGTGGCCCACGCCCGGGAGGTCGCGAGCCGCCACACCGAGCACCCCGTCGACCGCTGGCGGCAGCGCTTCCAGGGCGTGATCGCCCAGCTCGACGAGATCGAGTCCGGCACCGTGGCCGACGCCGAGGTCGGGTCCGATCGGGACGCGGCCCAGGGCGCACTCGCCGCCACGGAGCCCATCCTCGAGTTCGAGGTCGAGGGGGACCGGCTGCGGCTCTCGCACGAGCGCGTCCCCGAGGTCGAGGTCCGCTACCACCTCATGGACGTGGAGTTCCTGTTCTCGGCGAACCCCTTCGTCCGCGGGGAGGTCGGGCAGTCGAGCCTGATCGAGCCGAACCGGGTGGAGGTCGTCTCCCTCGACGGCGCCGACCGCTCCACGGCCATCCCGCTGCCGGCGGACCTCGCGCGCTCGAACCTCTTCGTCGAGGTGCGCGGCGCGGGCATCTCGCGGCGCGCCACCTACTTCTCCTCGCGGCTCACGGTGCAGGGCCTCGAGCGCTACGGGCAGCTGCGGGTCGTGGGGAACGAGGACCAGCGCCCGATCCCGAAGGCCTACGTGAAGGTGTACGGCATGACGGACGCCGGCGTCCGCTTCATCAAGGACGGCTACACCGACCTCCGGGGGCGCTTCGACTACGCGTCGGTCTCCGGGTACGAGGGCCCGCCGGTGACGCGCTACTCGGTGCTGGTGCTCCACGAGGAGGCCGGAGCGACGATCACCGAGCTCTCGCCCCCGATCCGCTGACCGAGGCCCGACACCCTCGCGCGCGGCCGCCCCACGAGCGGGCCGCCGCGCGCTATGGTGTCGGCCGAGCGGCGGCTCCCGGACGCCGCGGCGGCCCAATGGACATCCCCACCCGAGACGAGCTCCGCGCCGAGCTGGCGGGCTTCGACGAGAACCGCAAGAAGGTCGTCGGCGGGGTGCTCGCGCTCATGTTCCGCTCGCCCGAGCGCGCCCGGGACCGCGACTGGATGGCCGAGCAGTTCACCCAGGTCGCGCTCCTCACCGGGCAGTTCGAGGAGGTCGAGCACGCCCATGAGGGCCTCGAGCTCGCCCAGGCGTGGGTCCGGGACAACATCGACCCGGTCCTCAACGCCTGCTTCGCCCTCTTCGTCCACGTGGCGGAGGACGTTCAGCAGGACGAGCGCGCGGCCGAGCTGACCGCGGCCGACGCGATGCTTCGGGCCCTCGCCTACTTCGGCTGAGCGCTCCCCGCCCGCAGGGCCGCCCTGCGGGCCTGGATCCAGCGGGACGCCTCGGGCCAGACCTCGAGGACGCAGGCCTCGATCTCTCCGTGGCGCCGCTCCAGCTCCGCGTGGCCCCTGGCGATCGGCGTCTCGCGCCGCATCCGGCGGGCGATGCCCTCCAGGGCCCGCCGCACGTTGTCCGGGTCGCCGTACCCGCGGAGCCAATCCTCGGCGGCCATGCGCGGGGCCACGTCGGTCAGGCGCGGGGGGAGGAGGTCGGCGTAGGTGTCGAAGGCCCGGTAGAGGCTGCCGGTGACCTCCTCCAGCGGGCGGTGGTGGAGCTCCGTCCAGCGGCGCGCGAGGACGTGGTCGGCGAAGACGTCGAGGAGGATGCCGGCGAAGCGGCGGAGCTCCGCGGGGAACCGGGCACGCTCGGCGCGCACGCGCGGGTGGTCGTCGAACCAGGCGTCCAGGGCCCGGTGCTCGTGCAGGGCGAAGCGCATGGGCGCGGGGAGCCGCTCCACCTCGAGCCCCCGCCCGAAGTCGCCCATGAGGGCCCCGAGGCGGGCCTCGTCGGTGGGCTCGGCCAGGGTGACGTGGGCGAGGTAGTTCACGGGCGGCGACGGAGGGCCTCGACCGCGGCCGAAAGGTCCCGGGGGAGGGGCGCCTCGAAGGTGACCCGTTCCCCGGTGCCGGGGTGGTCGAAGGCGAGGCGCTCGGCGTGGAGGGCGAGGCGCAGGCGCCCTCCCGGGAGGGGCGCGTGGGCTCGGGTGCCGTAGAGGGGGTCGCCCGCCACCGGGAGGCCGCGGGCGGTCAGGTGGACGCGGATCTGGTGCCGCCGCCCGGTGCGGATGGTGCAGGCCACGAGGGCGTGCCGCTCGAACTGCTCGACGAGCTCCACCTCGGTCACGGCCTCCTTCCCGTCCGCCGCGTCCACCATCTGGCGATCCGCCTTGCCCGGCACGGGGCCCAGGGGGGCGTCCACCGTGAACGACGGCGCGGGCCGGCCGGTGACGAGCGCGAGGTAGCGCTTGCCGACGGTGTGGGCTCGGAACTGGTCCTGGAGCGCGCGCAGGACCGCCTCGGAGCGGGCGAACACGAGCACGCCGCTCGTCTCGCGGTCGAGCCGGTGGACCACGCCAGGCCGGTCGACCCCGCGGGAGGTGGGGAGGGGGCCGAAGCGCGCCTCGAGGTGGGCGGCGAGGTCGGCGGCCCTGGCGCGGTCCGCGGCGTGGGTGAGCCAGCCGGACGGCTTCACCACCACGAGGAGGTCCGCGTCCTCGTGGAGGACCGTGGCCTCCGCCGGGCCGCCGCCACCCTGCGGACCCCC